>JAZFYH010000186.1:0-25749 GCA_036443475.1 Gammaproteobacteria bacterium
CCCGGCATGGTCGTGTCGTTGTGTTGATAGGCGTAGGACCAGACTTCACGCATTTCTGCCGCACCGCTGAAATTGGTGACGCTTTTCACCCACACCTGCTGACTTCGCCCGCCTTCAAGTACCAACACAATGTGAAAGTCTTTATCTTCGTCAACGCGATATCGAATACCCGCAGTAGTTAGTTCTTCCGCAACTCGCATATCTTCGCTTGATGGTGCAGGTTTTTCTTCTTTGACTCGGCCTTCACGGGTCTCTGCATGCGCAACGGAAAACACTATTGACGCAAGCAGTAGTGGCAAATAAAAAAATCGTGTAATCATAGGTTAATTTCTAAGTATTAAGCGGGAAAACATCGCGTACGCATATTTCAATTCCAAACGTTGTGGGAAAAAACATCGCGTGATTTAGGCTCGTATCTCGTTTAACTTAACCGTGCAATGACAGGCCGGCTTAAACATTAAACCGAAAACGCATGACATCCCCTTCCTGTACTTTGTATTCCTTGCCTTCCAGCCGCCACTTGCCTTTGTCCTTGGCGCCTTGTTCACCCTTACACTGCACGAAATCATCAAAAGCCACCACTTCGGCGCGGATGAAGCCTTTTTCAAAATCGGTATGGATGACGCCGGCAGCCTGCGGCGCGGTGACGCCTTGTTTGACGGTCCAAGCGCGGACTTCTTTTTCCCCCGTAGTGAAGTAGGTCAACAAACTCAGTACTTTGTAACCAGCGTGGATCACGCGGTCCAGTCCCGGTTCACTAAGTCCCAGGTCTTGCAGGAAATCCAGCTTGTCCGCGTTATCAAGCTGCGCGATCTCGGCCTCGATGGCGGCGCAGACGGCGACGACTTCGGCGTTTTCATCGGCCGCGAGTTTTACGACGCTGTCCAGAAGCGGGTTGTTTTCAAAACCATGCTCGTCCACGTTGGCGATATATAAGGTGGGTTCAAGCGTCAGTAAATTCAGGCTGCGGATTGTTTTTAATTCTTCCGCGGAATGCTTGCTGGCCCGCGCCGGACGGCCGGCATCCAGTTCCTGTTTGATTTTTTCCAGCACCGGCAGTTTTGCCTTGGCGTCCATGTCACCGCTTTTGGCAATTTTTTCGGTTTTCAGAACATTGCGCTCAACGGCTTCCATATCGGCGAGTATCAATTCGGTATTTATGGTTTCGATATCGGATAAGGGATCGATTTTACCGGTGATGTGCACCACATCGTCGTTTTCGAAACAACGCACCACCTGCACGATGGCATCGGTCTCACGGATGTGTGCGAGGAACTGGTTACCGAGGCCTTCGCCTTTGGATGCGCCTGCGACCAATCCGGCAATGTCGACGAACTCGACGGTGGTCGGGATTGTTTTCCGGGGTTTAACGATTTTGGTTAATACATCCAGGCGCGGATCGGGCACCGGCACGATACCTATGTTCGGGTCGATGGTGCAGAACGGATAATTCTCTGCAGAAATACTGGCCTGGGTTAAGGCATTAAATAATGTGGACTTGCCAACGTTTGGGAGTCCCACTATCCCACATTTGAATCCCATCAGTCTTCCATGTCCTTGTCTTCTTCCGCCTGTTCTTTTTTATAAGGCTTCGGTTCCACGCCACGACTGTGCAGTCGGGTCATGGCTTTTTCCAGGCCCTGCTCCAGCAACAGTGGCATGGCGTCGACGGCGTCTTTCACGGCGTCTTCAATAGCGCGTTCCTCATCACTGGGGGCGCGCTTCAAAACATAACCGTGCACCGCTTCCGGACGACCGGGATGCCCCACACCTACCCGCAGGCGGTAGTAGTCTTTGCCGAGGTGGCTGCTGACATCGCGTAAACCGTTGTGACCGCCATGCCCGCCACTGTATTTAAGACGCACGGTACCGATGGCTAAGTCGATTTCATCGTGTGCAACCAGAATTTGTTGCGGCGAAAGTTTCAGATAGGCAAGCAGCGCCTGCACGGACTGCCCTGAACCATTCATAAACGTGTTCGGTTTAAGCAGCCGCAAAGCGTTGCTGCCAATAGTCACGGAACACACCTCGCCATGGAATTTCTTTTCTCCCGTCCACGAGCCATTGCCGCGGCGCGCCAGTTCATCCACGAACCAGTAACCCGCGTTATGCCGCGTATTAACGTAATCGGCCCCGGGATTTCCGAGGCCGACCACGAGCTTGATATCCAGGTGTGCCGTCATGCGTACTGCCTCCACAGGGCGCAATTTTACCTGCATTGCCAGCCGGTTTGCGGCCATTTACGAGGTTTTGTTGGCAAAAATTTCGCTGCAAGCTGCGAAATTACATCGACTCAGTTCTTTCCACCTCCCTGGATAACGTGGTCGCATATTTCATTGCGCGGACAAACTGGCTGATTGTTGCGCATATCTGTTCGGTATTGCCCAGGTGGGATTCGATCCGGCGCACGATGGCGGAACCGCAAATTACGCCGCGCGCACCCAAATTCAGCGCCGCTTGAACCTGTGCCGGTTCGGAAATTCCAAATCCAATCAAGGCGGGCGGCGCACCGGCCTGCTTAAGTTGCTCTAGCATTCGCCCTGCGATCTGCTGCAATTCCGGTGGCGAGTCGCTGCCCGTAACACCGGACCGGGTCACCACGTAAGTATATCCATGACTGCGCTGCGCGATTTTATTAAGCCGCGTAGCGCTGGTGTTATGTGCCGCAATTAATACCGGTGCGATGTCATGTCGCAGTGCCTGTTGGTGACACACATCAACTTCTTCCAGCGGCAGGTCGGCAACCAGAACTGAATCTACACCTGCATCCCGAACTTGCCGATAAAAATTCTCCACACCATTTGTGTAAACCAGATTGGCGTACACCAGCAGGCCGATGGGAATTTCTGGATACTCGTGGCAAATTTTTCTGATTGACTGCAAACATGTGCTCACCGTTACGCCTGCCGCAAGTGCCCGGGTTGCCGCAGCCTGAATGACCGGCCCGTCAGCAACCGGATCGCTGAACGGTATTCCCAGTTCCAGCGCATCGGCACCGGATTCAATCAAGCTACGGATAATTTCTTCGCTGCTTTCCGGATCAGGATCGCCCAGCATGACAAACGGCACGAACGCTCCGGCCTGGTTATCAGCTAGCCGGGAAAACAGGTTTGTATAACGATTCATAATGCGTTCACCTTAAGTAAGGAATCCGTCGTCTGCGCGTCCATGATTGCCGCGACCTGTGCCACATCTTTGTCGCCGCGCCCGGACAGATTCACCATTAACACGGTTTCCTCTTCGGCTTGCCCAGCCAGTTTCATGGCGTGCGCAATGGCGTGTGCGCTTTCCAGCGCTGGAATAATCCCTTCACTGGTTGCCAGCGCATGGAACGCATGCAACGCTTCGTTATCAGTAATTCCAACGTACTGCGCGCGCCCGGACTGCATGAGTTGCACATGCTCGGGACCGACGCCTGGGTAATCCAGACCAGCTGATACCGAGTACGTGTCACGGACTTGACCGTCGTCGTCCTGCAACAGACGCGACAACGCACCATGCAAAATGCCATCTCTGCCTTGCAGCAGGGTTGCGCCATGTTGTGGCGTGTCCAAACCCTTGCCGGCTGCTTCAACGCCAATCAGTTCAACCTCGGCATCATTGATAAACGCGGAAAATATTCCGATGGCATTCGACCCACCGCCCACGCAGGCAATGACCTTGGTCGGTAAGCGATCAAAATATTGCAACACCTGGGCACGTGCCTCCCTGCCGATGACGGACTGAAAATCACGCACCAGGCTGGGAAAAGGATGCGGACCGGCCACAGTACCCAACACATAATGGGTATTAGCGTAGGAATCCGCCCAGTCGCGTAAGGCTTCGTTAATGGCGTCCTTCAAAGTGCCGCTGCCGGTTTCCACTTTAACCACGGTTGCGCCTAGCATTTGCATACGCACAACGTTCAGCTGTTGCCGCACACAGTCCTCCGCGCCCATGTAGATAAGTGTTTCGAATCCGAACAAGGCACCGGCCATAGCGGTGGCAACGCCATGTTGTCCGGCACCAGTTTCCGCAATCAGCCGTGTTTTGCCTATGCGCCTGGCCAACAGTGCCTGTGCGATCACCTGGTTGGTCTTGTGCGCGCCACCGTGCAAAAGATCTTCGCGTTTCAACAACAGCGTAACCGGGGTTTCCTGGCACAGATTCCGGCAGCGATACAACGGCGTGGGTCGCCCGGCATAATGCTTAAGTAACTGCGCAAGCTCCTGGTTGAAGGCGTCATCGTTGATAGCCTCCACGTAAGCCGCCTCCAGTTGCTCCAGTGCAGGGTAAAGAATTTCCGGCACATAGGCGCCGCCGTAGTCTCCGAATCGTCCATCCCGTTTCATGCCACCGCTTCCCTCGTATTGGTTGTTCGGCCCGCGCCGCGCAGCTGCTCGAACAGCGCTGTTATCTTCTCGGTAGACTTAATTCCTGGCTTGTCTTCTAGGCCGGAATTAACATCCAGCCCCCAACAATCAAGTGCATTCGCCTGCGCTACATTTTGTGGACCAATGCCTCCACTCAATATCAACTCTGCTCGGTATGGGTTGTTGTGCAAAAGATTCCAGTCAAAGCTCTTGCCTGTTCCGCCATGCCGGCCATTGTCAATTGTGTCGAACAAAATCCGATCCACCGCTTTGCTCCGCAGTTCCGGTAGCGCTTTACTCACCGGCAAGGCCTGCCAGATTTCGATATCCGGTCGCAACTGCCCGCGCAATTGCTGAATATATTCGTTATTTTCGATGCCATGCAGTTGCACGGCTGTCAGACACAGTTCATCCGCATAACGCGCAACAGTTTCCAGTTCGTCATTGGCAAACACGCCCACCCAGTTGAGATCCACAACGTTAACCAAGTCCTTAGCCTGCGAAAGCGAAACCTGGCGCGGTGATTGCCTGGCAAAAATCAGGCCGCCGTGAGTGGCGCCATGCCGGTAAACAACTTGTGCGTCGTGCACACGTGTCAGGCCGCAAACTTTTACCCGCCCATTAATCAAGGTAGTTGTGGCGCGCCGTAGCTCAGGCTCAAGCATTAGCGCCGAACCAACCAGGAAGGCGTCTACCTGGTGAGCCAGTCTGCGCACCTGTGAATGACTATCAATACCCGACTCGCACACCAGCAGACAATTCCGTGGAACCTGCGGTGCAAGTTTTACCGTAACTGACATGTCAACCTGTAACGTGGCTAAATTGCGATTATTAATGCCGATGATGTTTGCGCTCAGTTGCACAGCACGGGCCAGTTCGTCTTCGGTGTGCACTTCGGTGAGTACATCCATTTCCAATGACTCGGCGACTGCTGCACAACGGTTGTATAGCTTGTCGTCCACCACGGAAAGCATCAGTAATATCGCATCCGCACCGTAATACCGCGCTTCGAAAACCTGGTAGGGATCAATAATAAAGTCCTTGCACAATATTGGGAGATCAACGGTCTGTGACACCACTTGCAAATGTTCCAGGCTACCGCGAAAGAACGGCTCGTCGGTAAGCACGGAAATAGCATCGGCAAACGGTGTGTAGGTGCGCGCAATACTTTCCGGATTAAAGTTCCTGCGCAGTAACCCTTTTGAAGGAGACGCTTGCTTGCACTCCAGGATAAAGCCGCTGCGTTTTGCCGCCAGCGCCGCGTGGAAATCCCGTCGCGACGGCTGCAACTGCTGGCGAAAACCGGCAAGCGGTCGCTGAATTTTTCTCGCCGTAACCGTCTGCCTCTTGACGGCAAGTATGTCAGTCAGCACCACGACTTAACTCCTTCAGCCGGGTCAGACGCTGTAACGCATGATCCTCGTTCAGCACCTGCAGCGCTGCCTGCACGGCCTCCGCAAGATCGTCGTAATTCCCGGCCAGCCATACCAGCGCACCGGCATTCATTGCTACCGCCGCACGATGCGCCGGCTTACCCTGGCCACCTAGCAACGCAATAAGCCAGGCGGCATTGTCCTCCGGCCCGCCACCTTGCAGCGCATCCAACGGGTAACGTTCCAGGCCCAGGTCCCCGGGTTCCAGTTCAAAACAATCGAGCTTGCCGTCTTTCAGCATTGCAACAGCGGTGGGTGCATGCAGGGCGATTTCGTCCAGCCCGCCGCCGTGCACCACCATGGCTGAGGTGCAACCCAGTTCACCCAGGCTCTCTGCCAGCGGTAGTACCCAGCGTTTGTCGTACACGCCAAGCAGTTGCACAGGCGGCTTTGCCGGGTTGGCCAGTGGCCCAAGAAGGTTGAACAAGGTGCGGGTTTTCAGTCTTTTTCTGACCGCCATCGCGTAACGCACACCCGCGTGATAATCCGGCGCAAAAAGAAAACACACGCCGACCTGGTCAAGACATTGTCGTGAGCGTTCGGCAGGAATACTGATCTCAACGCCGCAGGCTTCCAGCAAATCGGCCGAGCCGCAACGCGATGACACCGAACGGTTGCCGTGTTTGGCAACCGGCACGCCCAGTTCGGCGGCAACGAATGCTGCTGCGGTAGACACATTAATCGTTCCCAGGCCGTCGCCGCCCGTACCGCAGTTGTCTGCAAACAGGTAATTTGGCGTCTCGAACGGTTTTGCGTTCTCGCGCATGGCACGCGCGGCACCGACAATTTCATTGACTTGTTCACCACGTGTCTTGAGCGCAATGAGCAACGCTGCGATCTCGACCGGTTCAAGTTCACCGCTGATCACCTGTCCAAACAGCGCGTGTGATTCATCTGCACACAAATGTACACCAGCGCTGATCCGGTCCAGTACGGTGTTCAACGGGCGCATGTGTTACCAACCTCGTGCCGTGCGTTCAGAGCTTCGGCCCAGTGCATGATGCCCTCAATCAACTGGCCACCCTGTGGAGTAAGAATCGATTCCGGGTGAAACTGCACACCTGCAAGACCCAGTTGTTCGTGTTCAACGGCCATGGGTGTGTTATTGAACGACGCGCGCAAGGTGAAACCTTGCGGCAGTTCAAGCGCCGCAAGTGAATGGTAACGGCCAACGGTTAGCGGCTCGGGCAACCCCACCAGGAATGTCTTGCCGTCGTGCGTGACACGGGACGTTTTGCCATGCACGACCTCTCCGGCGCGACCCACCTTGCCACCAAATGCTTCAACAAGAATCTGATGCCCCAGGCAGACACCAAATATGGGTATCTGCCCGGCGAGTTTTTGAACCAGTTCTATGCAACTGCCGGCATCACATGGCCTACCCGGTCCCGGTGAGATCACCATCAACCTTGGTATTGGTAACGCCAAGGCAATGTCGGCAAGTTGTCTTGCTGCCACATCATTGCGCCACACCTCAACGTGGCACTTCCTGCGCGCAAATTCGTCCACCAGCGTGTGACTGAAAGAATCAAAATTGTCGATGAATAATATGTTCATCACACCACCGCCGAATCGGTAAGCGCGGCAATAACCGCGCCAGCCTTGCGGGTAGTTTCCTGTACTTCTGCCGCTGGATCGGAATCAAACACAATGCCGGCACCGGCGCGTACCCTGGCGGTACCGTTACTCACCAGCGCTGAACGAATCATGATTGCCGTGTCCATCTCGCCGCTTTCAGTGATGTACCCCACGGCACCGCCGTAATAGCCGCGCCGGCTTTTTTCATAGCGCCGCAGAAGTTCTGCAGCTTTCAACTTGGGCGCACCCATCAAGGTTCCCATGTTCATCACCGCTACGTAGGCATGCAGGCAATCCAGGTTCGCACGTAACCTGCCGCGCACGCGGGAAACCAGGTGCATGACGTGCGAATAACGCTCCACAGACAGCAAACGCGGGACTGTCATACTGCCCGGTTCACTTACCCGGGCGATGTCGTTTCGCGCCAGGTCAACCAGCATCATGTGTTCGGCGACTTCCTTGGTATCGTTGCGTAATTCCGCTTCGATGCGGCTATCCAGATCAGGATCAAGCGCACCGTCTACATCAAGACCGCGTGCGCGTGTGCCGGCAATGGGTGAAATTTCCACATGAGTTTGATCACCGACTTCTACACGCAAACAAGTTTCCGGTGATGCGCCAAAAACGGTGTAAGCCGGCGCGTTGAAATAGAACATGTACGGACTGGGGTTTGCCTCACGTAACCGAAGGTAAGCAGAGAGCGGTTTCTGGCATGGCATCGAAAAAGTACGTGACGCGACAATCTGGTATACATCACCGTTTCCAATGTGTATTTTCAATCGCCGGACATTTTCTGCGAATTGCGCATCGTCAATGTCCGCACTGACCGTGACTTTCGGACCCGACCTGCCCTGCAGCACCGTTTGTAACTTGTGACATTCGCGGCAGCGGCTCGCCAGTCCCTCCATGGCGCGGCTAGCATCATTGTAAACACGCTCTGCGTTTGCGCCACCAAATACATGGGCGATTACCTGGCATTGCCGTTGCGCATGATCGATCAGCAGGAGTTGGTCTGGCAGCCAGAACACGTAATCGGGGAACTCGTCGTCGTCTTCGTTTGCTGGCGGCAGAGTTTCATACACATCAATAAATTCGTAACCGAACATACCGGCGATCAGAAAACCGTGCCGGTGCGGGCGCAGCTTGAGCTGGAATGCGCGACTCATCGCACGCAAAACATTGACAGGTGAGTCGGCGATCAGGCGTTGTGACTGTTCAACCTGCGTGGCTACTGCTGGAAATACTGCAATCAGTTTATCCGCAGCACGACTAATTTCCGCGCCGACAATTTGATCGGCCAGGTGCTCCAGTGCTGCACGACCATTATCGTTTAATGCAAACAGAGTAACGACGTTGCCGCGACATTCCGCCCGCACCGCATTACTCGCTGCGATGATACTGCGTGTGCCACTAGCAGTGCTGGTATCGGCCGATTCAAGAATCCATGTATCTGAACGCGTGCCATTTTCGCTGACAGCGGCATATAGCTTGCTAGGATCCGGCGTCAAGTTAATACGGACGGAAAGCGTTAGCACTTCACCAGTTTGCAGCGGAGTGTACATGTCACATCACCCGGCCGGCCGCTGCAACAAATGGCGCAAGGTTTTGCATCATTGCCGAAAACTGTTCGGGATCCAGCGCCTGCGCGCCATCCGACAAGGCTTCCACAGGATTACAGTGCGTCTCCACTATAATGCCGTCTGCGCCACAGGCCGCCGCCGCATTGGCCATATACGGAATAACTTCCCGCACCCCGGTACCGTGCGAAGGATCCACAATTATCGGTAGATGCGAGAGCTGTTTGATGATCGGTACGGCCGACAAATCCAGTGTATTACGCGTCGCTGTTTCGAAGGTTTTAATGCCGCGCTCGCAAAGAATTACGTTCGGGTTGCCTTGCTCCAGTATGTATTCAGCTGAGAGCAGCAAGTCGTCAATCTTCGCAGCCATGCCACGTTTCAGGATGACCGGCTTGGATTGCCGGCCGAGTTCGGTCAACAGGCGGAAATTCTGCATGTTCCGCGCACCGACCTGAAACGCGGCGGCATGATCTGCCACGGCATCGATGTCGGCAACTTCTACAACTTCGGTAACCGCCGGCAATCCCGTTTGTTTGGACACGCGCTGAAGAATTTTCAAACCGTCGACGCCCAATCCCTGAAAACTGTACGGACTGCTACGCGGCTTGAAGGCACCCCCGCGCAGTGCGTGCGCGCCCGCGCGTTTCACAATTTCCGCCGTGTCCTGCATCTGCTCCTGACTTTCGATGGCACAGGGTCCGGCAATAACGACGAATCGGTCACCGCCGACAGGCACATCGCCAAGGTGGATAATGGTGTCGTGCATGTGCAGTTCACGGCTGGCCAGCTTGTATGGAGCCAGTATCGGCACGACGCTTTCGACCATTGGATCGTTTTCGATATGCAGCCGCTGCAGGATGCGTTCATCGCCAATGGCACCCAGCACGACGCGCTCACTGCCGGGCATATACAACGATTTCAGCCCAGCCTGCTCTATGCGATCAAGAATTTGCCTGGCATGCAATTCACTGGCTTGGGGTTTTAGTACAACAATCATTTTTGCGACTCCCTAAGTTTTAATACAACAATCATTACTTGTTTCTCCGTAAAATTTTTCCACACAAAAACCTTGTATTGTCTTGGTGAGCTTTCTTGTTGCACAAAAAAACCACCTTTGTTGCGGTGGGCCTTTAATTTTGCGAAAAAAAAGCCCACCGGGTGGCGGTGGGCTTTTATGTAACGTTGCAGTCTGAGAATCGGTTCATGACGCGCGCACAGAAACGGCCACCGCGAAAGCGGATGTCATTCCACTGCCACCAGTTGCCGTTGTTGGTTTTGCTATGCATTTTTCAATAATTCCTCAGCTCTGCGTAGATCATGCACGAACCGGGGAAAAGAAAGCAAGCCCCAGTTTGCTGCACGACCACATCGTAGTTACTCGTCGCCCTTCTTCTCGCCCTTCTTTTCGCCCCACTTCTCGCCCTTCTTCTTCTGTTTGTCGTCGCCTTCGGCCTCGCCTTCGGCCTCGCCTTCGGCCTCGGCCTCGGCCTCGGCTTCTTCGCCCACGGTTGGTACTTCGGCGGACACCTCTTCTTCTGTAACGTCCATGAGGTCTTCTTCCGTGGTCACACGGGCATGGTGAATGGCTACGACTGGCAGGTCGTGTTCTTTACCGGCCATCAACGCAACGATCTGTACGTCTACCGGCAGCTTGATGTCTGACAAGTGCAGGGAATCGTTGATCTTCAATTCGATCAGATCTACCTCGATGTACTCAGGCAGGTTCTTCGGCAGACAGTAGATTTCCACGTCGATCATATTCCGGGAAACCACGCCACCCTCGGATTTCACGCCGTACGCTGAATCCTCGTTAGTGAAGTGCAACGGTACATTGACGCGGATTTCTTCATCAGCGCTGACGCGCTGGAAATCAGCGTGTAATACCGCCGATTCGGCCGGGTGACGCTGTAGGTCTTTTAAAATGGCCTGCTGCTCCTCGCCGCCCAACTTGATGGTCAGAATGTGCTAGTAAAACGCTTCGTGTGCCAGGCTTCCCTGAAGCTCATGCTGATCCAGTGAAATGGCCTGCGGTTCCTGTTTGGACCCGTAAATAATTGCCGGAACCCGTCCGTTACGACGCAGGCGGCGGCTCGCACCTTTCCCCTGGTCTTCACGTGGTTCGGCATTGAGTTGAAAGTCAATTGCCATGTTGTTTACTCCAAGTTATCAAAATACGCAGAACCCGCGACCAGGTCCTGCAACCAAAAACTGTTCAATCTATATACAGTGAGGATACTGACTCTTCGTCCGAAATCCGGCGCATCGTTTCCGCCAGGATTTGCGCAATCCCCAGTTGCCGGATGCGAGCGCACTGTTTTGCTTCTTCACTAAGCGGAATGGTGTCAGTAACCACCAATTCGTCAATGACCGAGTTTTCCAAATTCTCAATCGCCTTGCCCGACAGCACCGGGTGGGTAATGTAGGCAAAAACTTCCTTGGCACCCTGTTCCTTGAGCGCGCCTGCGGCCTTGCACAGGGTCCCTGCAGTATCGATCAGGTCGTCAACAATCATGCAAACCTTGCCTTCAATGTCACCGATGATATTCATCACCTGTGCAACGTTTGCTCGTGGGCGACGTTTATCAATAATCGCCAAATCCGAGTCATCCAGGCGTTGCGCAAATGCCCTGGCCCTCACCACGCCACCGACATCCGGCGCAACGACAACGAGCTCATGTTCCTTTTGTAATAATTGGTACGCATGGCCAAGTAAAATGGGCGAGGCATACACATTGTCCACCGGGATATCAAAAAATCCCATAATCTGGTTAGCGTGCAAATCAACTGTTAATACCCGCGACACGCCGGCCTTGACCAGCATGTTTGCCACCAGCTTCGCAGTAATCGGACCCCGTGAAGCGCGTGGTCGTCTGTCCTGGCGCGAGTAACCGAAGTACGGTATGACTGCAGTAATTGTTGCTGCCGATGAGCGACGGAACGCATCGACCATCACCAGTAATTCCATCAGGTTGTCGTTACTCGGCGGACAAGTGGACTGGACAATAAAAATGTCACGACCACGCACATTTTCCATGATCTCCACAGAAATCTCGCCGTCGGAAAAACGACCAATTTCTGCCTTGCCCAGATGTAAATCCAGGTGCGAGGCAATAGCCTGTGCAAGCTCGGGATTCGCGTTACCGGCAAACACCATCATGTTGCTGGCTGGCACGACGTGTTCTCCCTTTCCTGTTGCAAAACCAAACTGAATCTTTTTTCACCCACCAATTGGCTGGGGCGGCAGGATTCGAACCTGCGCATGACGGGATCAAAACCCGCTGCCTTACCGCTTGGCTACGCCCCATTAAAACCGGCCGAGCGTAGCTTTACCCGGCGCGGAGAAAGCGGGGTATTGTCGTTTTTCACTGCCTGGGTGTCAATTAAAAATCACGGAAAATCAGTTGCTTGGCGACTATTTGCGCTCAATCGCAGGAATCGGGAAGGGCCCAGTCCTTGATGACCAGCTTAATCATGAAATTCCCATGCGAGATGCGGAGACGGTCTGGCAAACGCAATATCTGGCCGTCTTCGGATTCACCAACAACGTAAGCGTAATTAGCAAACTCAACCTGCCAGCCGTTCTGGCTCATTGACCACAACAGGCCATCCTGACCCACTTCAAGTTGTTCGAACGAATCGCCGGGATAAGGAATACCTAGCATCCAGTATCTGAGGGCGCGTACAGGCAGGGAGCCGCCAAACTCCTCGGTAAAATCCAGTTCGGCCTCGCTGGTCATGAAATCATCGCCCCGCGAGGTCTGGACTCGCAAATTTTCGGCATCGCCGGTCACCTGGATACCACCAGTCCCCAAGGGGCCACGAAACCTGATGTCCAGTTGCTCGCCCTGCTGTGACCAGACCAGCCCCCCACTCCAGCCCTTGTCGACGGTGCGAATCCCGACTCGCCCTCGTAGTTCGAAGCTGGGAATTTCTGCTACTTTTCCGTGCCGTTCTTCGTAGGCCTGCATGTTCGCGGGGCCATGAATCCGGACAACCTTCGTTGCGCAACCACCGAGCAGGACGACCAGACAGAACCAGACAAATTTTCTCATTGCGAGAAACGTTCCATGGTTTGTAACAGCACTGGATTTTCGGAATGGTTTTCAAACGCCTTCTTCCAGATTTCCCGTGCAGCATCCAGCTCACCCGTCGTCCACAATACTTCACCCAGGTGTGCACCTATTTCCGCGTCACCGGATATATCAAACGCTTTTTGCAGGTAATCCCGAGAAGCATCGAGTTCCCCCAGTTTGAATAAAACCCAGCCCATGCTATCAATGATGGCAGGCTCATCCGGTTTTAGTGCAAGCGCTTGCTTGATCAGTTCATGTGCTTCCTCGTAACGATCCGTCATGTCGGCCAGCGTATAACCGAGCGCATTCAAAAAATCCGCATCATCCGGTTCACGTGCCAGCAAGTAGCGCAGATCCTGCTCGGATTGTTCGATGTCGCCAATGCGCGCTGCAAACAATGCACGAGCATAGATAATATCGATGTTATCCGGAAACGTATGCAGGGCTTCCGCATACACCTCGTACGCCGCATTGTTATCTACTTCTTTGCTGACCAATTCGGCTTCCGCCAGGAAAAGACCAAGCGCGAGTTCCGGATTGGCTTCGCGCATTTCGGCAATGAAGTAACGTGCCGAATCCGTACGATCCAGTTTTATCAGCACTCGTGCAATACGCATTTGCGCATCCACAAAATGTGTTTCACCGCTTACACGCCGATACCAATCGATGGCATCTTCGAAACGTTCCTGTTCCTCGGCAATGGCACCTAGGTAATAATTCGCCTGCGAAGCGCGCTTGCCGGTTGCCAGCAAGCGGCGGAAATATTCGTGTGCGGATTCGTATTTCTTTACCTCGATATCAATCAGGCCAAGCGCAAACAAGGCATCTGCACTACTCGGATCCGAAAGCAGGATGGTTTCGAACTCACGTTTCGCGTCGCTATTGCGTTCCATCTGCAACAGTAGGCTGGCGTATGTGTAGCGGTTTCGAATATTGGTCGGGTCGTCATTCAGAATTTTTTCTATTGCATCCAGAACATCTTCGCGTTCACCGTTCTGGATACGCAAGCGTGCAAATAGAATCTGTGCAGGCATCACACTGGGATTCAGTTGCACGGATTTCTCTGCTGCGTCACGTGCTTCCTGCAACCGCCCCAAGTTAGAAGCAATCAGTGCCAGACTGTAATGTGCAGCGGCGGAATCAGCGTGCTTGCTAACCAGTTTCTGCATGGTCATCAAGGCGGTTTCATTTTTTTGTTCGCGCAATAGCAATGAATTCACGGTATTGAAATTGGCGTCTACAGCACCCGTCTCGCCGGCAAGAATGCGTTCGAAATGCTCGACTGCATCTGCGGTTCTGTCCTGGCGTACCGCAATAACGGCCAGGAAATGGTGTGGCTCCAGCGCCTCCGGTGAGAGGTACGCCCAGCGTTTCGCGCTATCCAGTATTACTTCGGTCAGGTTGGCGTCAAAAGCCACGTGAGTAGCACGCCGCGCCAAGTCCGGGTCGCCGGACAAATGTGCCGCCTTGTTATACTCAATGGCTGCCACGCCAAAGTCTTTGCGGGCGGTGGCCATTTCAGCCAGCAATAAATGGAAATTCAGTTCTTCAGAGACACTGGAGAACCCCTGGGATTTACGCACGAACACGTCTTCCTGCTTAGGGGCGCAAGCGACAAGAAAAAGGGCGAACACAAGAACTGGGGTAAACTTGAACATGCACGGGTCCTGAAATTGCGGCTCACTATACCCCATGAGACCGCGAGAATCCTCGGCAGTTGCGGTAAACTGCCCACCCGTTCGCTGCTAACCCGTTTCTTCATGGCGCTGTTTACACTCGGTATCAATCACACAACCGCACCCGTGGAGATCAGGGAGCGAATGGCGTTTACACCAGATTCGTTGCCTGCCGTCTTGCGTGAATTGTCCGAACAGCCGCATGTCGATGAAGCGGTGATACTTTCAACTTGTAACCGAACCGAACTGTATCTCGAGCTGGCAGACAAATCGGCACTTGAAAACGTTTGCCAGTGGCTTGCCAAACGGCAGGTCATGGACGATCCCCGCGTGCAGGAGCGTTTTTACCGCCATGCTGAAGCAGATGCCTTACGCCACCTTTTGTCTGTGTCCTGTGGTCTGGACTCCATGGTGCTCGGTGAACCGCAGGTGTTAGGCCAAATAAAGCAGGCCTACGAGACCGCGCGTGAACACGCAATGGTTGGCAGCAAGTTGAATTCCCTGTTCCAGTTCTGTTTTACCGTCGCCAAAGAAGTACGCACCGAAACTTCGATTGGTGTCAATCCGGTATCGGTGGCATCGGCCGGTGTGAGCCTGGCGCGACAGATTTTTGGCGATTTTGCCGGACACACTGCCTTGTTAATTGGGGCCGGTGAAACCATTGAAATTGCCGCACAACACTTGCATGACCGAAAGCTCTCACGAATGATCATTGCCAACCGTAATATTGAACGCGCGCACGAACTTGCGGAGCGATTTGGTGGTTACGCCATTCGCCTGAACGAATTAGCTGCACATCTTGCCGAAGCAGATATCATCATTTCGTCTACCGCCAGCCCGGATCTGGTACTCATGCGTGCTGACGTGGAACGTGCTTTGCAAGGCGCCAAACATCGGCCGATATTCATGCTGGATATTGCCGTGCCGCGCGACATCGAGAGCAGTGTCGGCAAGCTAGACGATATTTATCTTTACACTATTGATAATCTGCGCGACCTCATCGATGAAAATTTGCGATCACGTGAATCTGCCGCGGACGATGCACGCGCCATTATTGAAAATCGCGTGGATCACTACCGCCAGCTCTTGAAATCACGTGATGCCGTGCCGGTAATCCAAGCGCTTCGGCTTAAAGGTGCGGCGGAACGTGACAAAACGCTGGAAAAAGCCCGCCGCATGCTGGAAAGCGGTAAACCAATCGACCAGGTGCTGGAATTTCTCGCCAATACACTCACCAACCGTCTGCTGCACAATCCGACTTCGGGCTTACGTCGCGCCGCCGAGGACGATGATCGCGAAACATTGGAAGCCGCGCGCAAGTTATTCGACCTTGACGATCACTAGCTAGTCCCCATACTCGTTTATACTTCTGGCTCCAGGCAGGATTTGAATATGAAGGACTCGATTCACGAAAAATTGCTGAAACTGCTCGACCGCTTCGAGGAAGTGGCCGGCCTGCTTGCGGATGCCGAAACCATTGCCAACCAGGACAAGTTCCGTCAGCTATCGCAGGAATATGCACGCCTGGAACCCATGGTTCAGGATTTCATGGCGTTTACCAAGGCTGAAAAAAACCTGGCAGCGGCACAGGATATGGCCTGCGACGAGGACCCCGACCTGCGCGAAATGGCTGTAGATGAAATCAGCGTGGCGAAAACAGAGCGTGACCGGCTGGAACCGCTACTGATGAAACACTTGGTGCCGCGCGACACAAATGATGACCGCAATATTTTCCTGGAAATCCGCGCCGGCACCGGCGGAGATGAGGCTGCATTATTTGCCGGTGACTTGTTTCGCATGTACTCCCGTTACGCTGAGAACCACGGCTGGCAGGTCGAAATACTGAGTCAAAGTGAAGGCGAGCACGGCGGTTACAAGGAAATCATTACCCGCGTAGTGGGTCGTGGTGCATGGTCTCGCCTGAAATTCGAGTCCGGCGCACACCGTGTGCAACGAGTGCCAGAAACTGAATCACAGGGCCGCATTCACACTTCCGCCTGTACGATAGCGGTCATGCCGGAAGCAGATGACGTCGAAGACATCGACCTCAGCCCCAAGGATCTCAAAATAGATACGTATCGTGCTTCCGGTGCCGGCGGGCAGCACGTTAACAAAACTGATTCGGCAATACGTATTACGCATTTACCCAGCGGTATCGTAGTGGAATGCCAGGACGAACGTTCGCAGCACAAGAACCGCGCCCGCGCCATGTCGTTACTGAAAGCAAAACTTTTGGACAGTGAGCGGGAGAAACTCGCAACAGAGCAGACCGAAACGCGACGCAAGCTGGTTGGCAGTGGTGACCGCTCGGAACGCATTCGCACCTACAATTACCCGCAGGGGCGAGTCACCGATCACCGGGTAAACCTGACTTTGTATAAACTGGACAGTATTCTTGCAGGCGATCTGGACGTGATTGTTGATCCACTCATAAATGAACACCAAGCGGATGAACTCGCGAGTTTAACAACAACTAACTAACAAAAGCCGGATTTAATTCAACCTAGAAGGATTGCTTCAAGGCTGAATTTTGCCCGGCTTAAAAATACTAATAAGAGATTTCTCAGCTGTTCAGATTTGGTGCTTGCACGTTTTCCGAAGGCGTGTAACCCGGTGGCAGAACACCAAAAGTTTCAATCAATTGTTGTACGCCCTCCGGTTCCACCTGCATGCTGACGCTCATGCCCGGATTCACCACGAAACCGAAATCGTCTTTCATCTGCTGCATGATGATAGAACCAGACACGCGTACCGGGAAACTGTAGCCTTCATACTTTTCTTGCATGCGGGTGGCGCGTTCCTCGTCCGTGAACATCACGGAAATGCGTGTGCCCTTGTCCTGGTCGGTGAACATCAGCGCCTGCAAGTCACTGGGCGGCTTAGAACGACCATCCCAATCGGTGTTGCACAAAATCACGATTTCCTGCTGCAGTAAGGAAATGTATACCGTAGGAATACCCACGATGCCTTGCTTCGCACCCTGCATCAGATATTCAAGTTCATTTTTCGGTTCAAACTCTGACATGCCTTACTCCATTATCAATGCGTCGTAAAAATCCCGGTCAACCGAGGGCGTTCTCCAGTTCCTTGATGAGATCGCCAACGTCTTCAATACCGACGGAAAAGCGGACCAGGTTGTCGGTGATGCCAAGTGCGGCACGTACTTCAGGCGGCACCGATGCGTGAGTCATGATGGCCGGATGGTCCACCATGCTTTCAACGCCGCCCAGGCTTTCCGCCAGGGCAAAAAACTTGCAACGTTCGAGAAATCGCCGGGATTCGTCCAGACCGCCCTTCAAAAAGGCCGTAATCATACCGCCAAATGCCTCCATTTGCCTCCCCGCCAGCTCATGTTGCGGGTAGCTCGGCAACCCTGGATAGAGCACGCGCTCTACAGCCGGGTGTTGTTCAAGGAATTCAGCCACCTGCTGGGCGTTCTCCGAATGCCGCTGCATCCGCAGAGCTAGGGTTTTCAAGCTGCGCAGCACCAGGAAAGAATCAAATGGCCCAGCCACCGAACCGACGGCGTTCTGCAAAAAGGCAAGCTGCTGCCTCAGTTCTTCATTTTCACCGACTACAATTACACCGCCAACCATGTCGGAGTGACCATTCAAATACTTGGTGGCCGAATGCATAACAATATCAAAACCGTATTCCAGCGGTCGTTGCGCGTACGGCGTGGCAAAGGTGTTGTCTGCAGCAGTAAGAATGCCGTGCTTACGTGCCACTGCGGCAATTTGTTTCAAGTCGGCAAGTTTCATTAAGGGATTAGACGGTGATTCGATCCATATGAGTTTCGTTTCCGGCCGGATTGCGGATTCAAGTAATTTTGAATCGCTCAGGTCCAGGTAGGTAAATTCCAGACCCGCGCTGCGACGGCGCACCTGCTCAAACAAACGCCGTGTACCGCCGTATAAATCATCCATCGCAATCACATGATCACCGGAATTCAGCAGCTCTAACACAGTTGAGGTGGCTGCTAGTCCGGAAGCAAAAGCAAAACCCTGCTTGCCACTTTCGAGGTCGGCAATGCAGCGCTCATAGGCCATGCGCGTCGGGTTTTGAGAACGCGAGTACTCGTAACCCTTATGCTTGCCCGGGCTTTCCTGCACGTAGGTGGACGTGGCGTAAATCGGCTGCATGATAGCGCCAGTGGTTGGATCGGGCTCCTGCCCCGCGTGTATACCGCGGGTGGCAAAACCGTATTTATGTTCCTTGTCAGACATGTTCACTTATTCCTGTTTGCGCAGGTAATTAAGTATATCACTGCGTGTTATCAGGCCGAGAAACCGGCCCTTGTCCAATATGGCGACGGCCGTTTCAATTTCAAGCCTGCTCATAAGTTTTTCCAGTGGTTCTTTCATATCCACTGCAGGGAATTGTGTGTTCACTGCAGATTCCGCTCTTGCCATGAAACCATCCGGCTGTGACTGTACTTCACGAACCACGTCAGCTTCTGTCACAACACCCAGGTAGTTGTCACCATCCAGTAACGGCAATTGCGAAATACCGTAATTACGCATGCGGTTATGCGCAGTTGCCAGCGTATCTGTCGGACCGACCATGACGGTGGCATGTTCTTCGTGCGGACGTCCGATAAGATCACGTAGGTCCTTGAAATATTCCCGTTCTCCGAATCCCTGATCGAATAACCAATAATCGTTGAACATTTTAGAGATATAACGATTACCCGTATCACAGGCGAAGGTTACTACGCGTTTCGGTGTTTTCTGTTCACGGCAATAACGCAACGCTGCCGCTAGCAACGTGCCGGTTGATGAACCGGCTTGCAGCCCTTCCTTGGCTAGCAATTCGCGACCAACGCGGAAGGATTCTGCATCCGGGATCGAATAAGCCGTTTTTACGGCGGATAAGTCGCAGATCTCTGGGATAAAATCCTCGCCAATGCCTTCCACCAGCCAGCTGCCCTTCTCTTCCAGGTTCCCGGTTCTTACGTACTCGGATAGCACGCTACCTTGCGGGTCTGCCAACACAATTTCTACGTCGGGCGCATGTTCATGGAAGTACTGAGTGAGACCGGTGATGGTGCCGCTCGAGCCGACCCCGACGACGATTGCATCCAGATTGCCGTTCATCTGCTCAAAAATTTCCGGCGCCGTGGTCGTGTAGTGCGCTTTCGGATTGTCCGGATTACCGAACTGATTGACGTAATACGCACCTCGATCTTCCGCAATGCTTTGTGCAAGATCCTGGTAATACTCCGGATGACCTTTTGCTACATCGGAACGCGTAAGTATCACTTCCGCGCCCATAGCCCGGCAGTTGAAGACTTTTTCCTGACTCATCTTGTCTGGAATGACCAATACCAGTTGATAGCCTTTCTGTGCCGCAACCAGTGCAAGACCCAGCCCCGTATTCCCCGCTGTGGCTTCCACCAGCGTATCGCCCGGCTTGATGTCACCGCGTAATTCGGCTTCCTCGATCATGGACAAACCGATACGATCCTTGACTGAACCAGCGGGATTGGCGAGTTCCAGTTTCAGGTACAACTCGCAAAGTCCCGTTTCGAGGTGACGCACTTTGTACATCGGCGTGTTGCCGATCATTTCGAGAACGCTTTCGTAGATTCGCATGGCAGACCCGTAACACTGCGTAGGCGCCCGGATTAAGGATTCGGGACGAAGTTGGGTATTCTAAGGCAGAAGCCCCGACGAACCCACTGTGACCTACCATGCTTTCGACCATTGCGAATCTGCTCAACGAAGGCCGCGAAAAACTGGCTGACCAGGACGTCGCCGAGTTGGAAGCTCGCTTGTTGCTGGCGCACGCCATGGACAAGAACATCGGTTTTCTATACGCCTGGCCAGAGCGCGCTGTACCAGAGTCGGCCGTGGAATTGTTCCGTGAATTGGTTCTAAGGCGTGCACGCGGCGAACCCATTGCGCATCTGCTGGGAAGACGCGAGTTCTGGTCACTTGAACTAAAGATATCTGCAGCCACCCTTATTCCGCGTCCCGAAACCGAACGCCTGGTCGAGCTGGCGCTTGGCCTCGTGCCGCCATACAGCCAGTGGTCTCTGCTGGACCTGGGAACAGGCAGTGGCGCCATTGCCATCGCTGTGGCGCGTGACCGCCCAGAATGCGCCATGACGGCAACCGACGTTTCCAATGCGGCACTTGATATCGCGCGTGAAAACGCCGCACGTCACCAGGTAAATAACATCACCTTCCTGGCCGGTGACTGGTTTGCACCGGTTGTCGGTCAGCGCTTTCATTGCATCCTTTCGAATCCCCCCTATATTTCAATTAACGACCCTTATCTTGAACGCGGTGACCTGCAGTTTGAGGATCGCGGCGCATTGGTGGCTGGCGAAGACGGACTGGACGCGATTCGTCACATTATTAATAGTGCACGGGCGCACATGGAACCGCGTGGCTGGCTGATCATTGAACACGGTTTCGAGCAGGGGGAAGCCATACGCGCTTTGCTCGAGCAGGCTGACTTTGAAACAATTGCCTGCCACCAGGACCTTGCCGGGCTGGATCGTGTTAGTTGCGCACGAGCGCCATGAAACAAACAATGCCTTAAATTTTTATGACTCAAAAACAATTACAACTATGAAACGCATCTACCATGCCGAAAACACCATCGACGCAAACCTTGTAAAAGGTGTGCTTGCGCAGGAAGGTATCGTTGCGCACATTAGTGGTGAATACCTGTCTGGTGCCCTGGGTGAATTGCCTGCTCTGGGCCTGGTAACCGTGATGGTTGCCGAGGAAGACGAGGCTGCAGCGCTCAAACTTCTCAGAGAAGTTCTGGGTGACAAGCACCTGCCACCACCTGCAACCGGTTCAATCGAAGCCTGAATAAAAGAGAAAATGCATGAAGCGAAACGCAGTAGTTGCTCTGCTGGCGTTGCTTGTCCTGCTCGCTCTGAGCGCGTGTACCGACCACACGCCACCGGAAGAACAGGTACGTGCGTTCATTGATGAAATAGAAACGCTGGTGGAGGAGCGCCAGTACCTGGATCTGGTTGAGCGTATTTCCAATGATTATTCGGACAGCCGCGGCAACAACAGGCTCAAGGTTGCCGGCATCTTGCGGGCGTATTTCCTGCGCAATAAGAACATTAATTTAATCATCCGCATTGGGGATATCACATTTCCAGGTCGGGATTTTGCTCAAACCAGTATCGACGTATTCATGGTCGGGCGATCCATGAGCGAGGACGACGTGTTCAGATTGCCGAAGTCCGATTTTGAACATTTTGATCTTGATCTGGTGCGTGAAAATAACGACTGGCGCGTTGCGCGCGCGGAGTGGACAGCCAGCCAGCGCAGCAGTGGATTCTGAACGAGCACGGCATGCAAAGCATAGAAACTGAACTGTGGAGAACCCTGATTCCGGTCAACTGGGAAACGGAAGATGGCGGTGAAGAAGACGACGAAGCCCTGAGCCTGTTCGACCCGGACGGCTCCGGCACCCTGGAAATCAGTTGCTCGGAAAAGGAAGAAGGCCTGGTTGATGAAGACGACCTCGAATATTTTGCTGAAGAACTGATTAAAGAAGGGATGGAATACCGGCGCGTACGGTACGGCAATCTGTCTGGCTTTCTGTTCGAGTACGATGACAATGAGGACCCGGCACACTGGAAGGAATGGTTCATGGCTTGTGATGATTTATTCTTCTACATTACCTGGACACGCCCACCTGATGATGGCGTGGACGAAGAGGACGCCGTACTTGAGATCATTCACAACATCGCTCCACTTTACTAAGCAAGGTCCATGACCGTACCCGTTACAGCCTTTTATTCCGGACTGCTTGCCCTGGTGATTCTCGGTCTGGCCTACAACGTGTCGTGCACCCGCCGGCGTGAAAAGATTGGACTCGGTGACGATAACAATGTGGTCATGCGTGTGGCACTGCGTATACACGGCAATGCCATCGAGATCCTGCCCATCGCAATTCTGCTGATGCTGGTCTACGAACTGAATGGTGGCAATTCAATTGTGCTGCATGGTATAGGCATTACCTTGGTACTTGGCCGTATTCTGCATTTCCAGGGCTTGAGCAGAGGAACCGGTAAGACATTCGGGCGCTACTGGGGCACCGCCATTACCTGGGTGAGTGTGGCTGGACTGGCTGGAATAAATGTGTACGCTTACTTGATCAGCTGATTACGTAAAAACAACAACTCTGAGGATATTTTGCATGGTAACCATTTCAACTTCCATGGGTGACATTACGCTTGAGTTGTACGAAGACAAGGCACCCATCACGGTAAAGAATTTTCTCGAGTACGTGGACGCCGGACATTACGACGGCACGATATTTCACCGCGTGATCGACGAGTTCATGATCCAAGGTGGTGGTTTCGAAAAGGACATGCAGCAGAAACCGACCCTCGACCCCATTAAAAACGAGGCTGACAACGGCTTGTCCAACGAACCCTATACCATTTCCATGGCACGTACTCAGGATGTAAATAGCGCCACGGCGCAATTTTTTATTAACGTGGCGGACAACACCACCCTGGATCACGGTGGCCGTGATTTCGGCTATTGCGTGTTCGGCAAAGTCACGGACGGGGAACGCATGGTAGAACAGATTTCCGTGGTGAAAACCATGACCCGCTCCGGCATGAAAGACGTGCCAGTGGACCCGGTTATTATCAATTCCATAAAACGTACTTAGTACGCGGTAACCCTGACGTCAAATGATTTCACATATAGTGCAAGGACTTTTTTCCAGCACTTCAATTACTGGTTGTTGCCCATGATCGAGCTATACGCCATACACTGGTCATCCTTTGTGGAAAAAGTGCGTTGGGCGCTGGATTACAAACAGCTTGAATGGCAACAGATTGACATCGACGCCTTCAGTAAAAAAGAATTACGTCAGCTTGAAGTCGAGCGAGTCAAAAGCTACGGTCGAAATGTTTATACCGTCCCAACCATACTTGATTCCAAAACTGACACAGCCTTGAGCGATTCCACGCCGATACTTGAATATCTCGAAAAAACCTACCCCGACAAGCCCAAGCTGTTTCCTGGTAGCAAAGATCAACAAATCGAGATCAAGCGCGTGATGTTAAAACTGGACAGCGAGCTCGGCCCAGACGCGCGCCGTATCGGCTACATGCAGTGTATTATTGAAATACCACAGATCATACCTAAATACTTTTCGCCCGAAATTCCTGAAGGTTCATTACGCAGCTGGTTGCATCGTGTATTCATCAGCGGTGTGCTGATCCGACGCTTCAGCGTGCACACAACAAGACAAGATCGTGCTTTCGAAAAACTGGAAGCATTGCTGATTCCTGTTGCAGAAAAACTCGCGAATTCGCTATATCTGGTCGGTAACAAATTCTCTGCGGCGGACTTGACCCTTGTCGCGTTGCTACGGCCGTTGCGCGTAGTACCCTTCTTTCGCGAGCATGAAAAACTGCAAGCACTGTTTGATTGGCAGACCCGTTTGTTTGCCCAGCACAAGCGCGAACCCCATATGTTGTACGAAAAGATGACCCTGGCGCAGCGGCTCAATGTCGGTTACAGCCTGGGGAAGGTGCCGTGGCTTGCGAATAAACAAGAAATACCTGCACCAGAAGACAAAGACTATGACGTGGCTGTCAACGATCAGCACTACATTGGGCGCAAACAATTTTGGATGGCGCCGTGGTTTTATTTGAATTTACGATACTTGAGCGGGTTGAAAAAACTTAAACTGACTGCGTAGGAAACACACTGATCACTCGGGCAATTGTTGATCGACCCAGCCCGGTGCCGCCCGATTCAACACGTCGACTAGTGCTTGCGTAAACGCAACCTGGTCACGTTTGTCGATGTGAGAGCCATCGGGCAAATTGAAGTGGCGTAATTCTTGGAAATCGTCAAAATGAATCGTACTCACCCCTGATCGGGTTATCGACGCGGTAAACTCGTCCCAGTATCGTGCTCTCGGCAAGAGCAGTTCGCTGGCGGCGAGCATTTTGTCGTCAATGGGAAACTGTATGAATACTACCCGGCCGCCGCGCGCAATAATTTTGCCAGTCGCACGCTGCAACCGCTCGGTTGTTGAATCGATCACCGAATAAGGAACTTCAGCCGCCTGGCGAACACTGTCGAGGTGTAGCTTGAATCGCCACGCATACACAGCCTTTGTATCAAGTTTCGAGTAATCGGCTTCCACTTCACGGGTTTCATATGTGACAAAATAGTTGAAAATTTCCTTGTCCAGCAACGCAAACATCCAGAGTGTTTCCGGCCTTACTCCCTGGCTGCGGCTTGGAGCCATTTTGTACGCTAATTCTCGCAGTACACGCTCACTTAATCGCCACGGGTTCTTGTAGGCAGCCGCGAGCCAATCATAGTAATTCCTGACGTAATCATTGGCGGTATCCGTATTGTCGCCAGTCAACTGGATAGGAAGTATCGAAATCAAGATCGTTCCCATCACGCGCTGGTCATTCGCCAAATCCTCCAGTATCGGCAGGAAGGACGAGCCATCGATCGCCAATTGGTAAACCGGTAAACCGGTATTTTTGCGCAGCGTCGCAAGATCCATATCGAGCTGTATTCGGGAAGCTCCGATCAAGATAATCTTGTCGCCTGGATCTTTGACGACTTTCTCTCTCCACCTTACCCAATGTTCCGTGGTTCCCTCCATCGACAACGAATAGCCACCGATACGCGCATAATTCCATTCCCAAAGTCCTATACCCGTAACCAGAACGAGGAACGATATCGATAAACTTGTTACCCAGCCGCGCGACATCGACATGAGTTCTCCTAGAATTGGAAATAGATGAACGACCGTTCGTCGCCACCTGAGTAGACAAAGATGAGCATCATCATGCTGCCGAGCATAATGCCGCGAGGAACTGGACGCATCCGATCTAGCATTTCCGGAAAGCTGGTATTCCGGGTCAGCGCCTGGTAAAGCCAAGTACCTATCAGGATGGCAGTAACTGGCAAGATCCCAGGTACTGCGGGTATCTCTCCCAAAGGCCCGGCTATCGCTTGCAACAGGTTCACCACTACATTGGCATTCGGCGCGCGGAAAAATAACCAGGCAAAATTGACCGCCACCAAGGT
>JAZFYH010000187.1:0-6048 GCA_036443475.1 Gammaproteobacteria bacterium
ACTGATGGTGCCTTCCGGAACTTCTTCCATTGCGGTTTGTGCCGAACCGCTCACGCCAAAAGTCGGGGTTAAACCACGGCGGCCCGTGGCCATGTCGAACCCCATGCTTCGCGGCGGCATGCCGACAGCCTCAATCTGCAAGGTCAGCGGCCAGCTAGCTTTCATGGTGAGGTCGAAACTTCCTTCGTATAACCCGTGCATGGACTCCCGCCATTCCGCTGGCGCCCGCATCGCTTGCATAGCACCCATGGCCGGCATTTCCGCAACGGCGCTGATCGAGGCGCCGCTTATTGGACTGCCGTTCTGGTCACGCAAAATCAGCGTAAGTCTGTTCTCACCCACAACCGGTTCGGCCGGAGAGATCTTAAGATCAAACTGGTAAGGGCCGCTTTGGTAGGGCAATACTATTGCTTCGTTTCTTTCATGGCTGATGCGAGACTCGCTGTCCTCGATGCTCTGTCCAATCCAGATTCCCAGCGCAAGTATCAACAAGGCTGCGCCAATCATGACTGTAATTTTTCTGTTCATTGTCTTACCTCTGGAAAGCCCGCCAAGTCGATGACCGTGACGCCACTAGATCGCTCCAAGATTGCAAGTCGCACAAGATGGTCCGCTTGCGTGCGCACCAGGCCAAGTTCTGTATCCAGCAGGTTGCGCTCCGCGGTGACGACGTTAAGGAAATCGCCACGTCCCGCAGCGTAATCAGCGCGCGACACGGCCAGAGTTTCTTTCGCCAATGGCAATAATTCATTTTCAAGCAGCAACAGCGATTGCCCAGATTCGATCACCGCCGCGTAATCGGTAGATAGTTCGGCGAGCAAGGTGGCGCGGCGATCCGTTACCAGCCACTCCGTGCGGCGCACTTTTGCCCGCGCGGCATTGATCGCGGCACGCCGCTTGGACTGATTTAGTGGAACATTGATGGAAACGCCGAGAATCGCGCGTTTTGCCACCGGGTCAAGCACACCGTTATATCCGGCATTTACCTGAAACTGAGGAAAACGCAATTTTTCTTCAGCATAAAGACGTGATTCGGCAGCACGTTGCTGAAATTCGGCCCGCGCTAATTCCGGATGTGAACGTTGTGCTTGTTCAATCAGTGCATTTAATTCGGGAAGAAAATTACTTGTGGGTAGAAGTTCCGGGGGCGGTATGAACGATCCCGGTGCACGATTCAGCAATGCATTGACCTGCGCCTGGGTAGCTATGCGGCGACGTTCAAGTTCCAGGGCCTGTTGTTTCAGCCGCACTCGTTCAACTTCCGCCTGCAAGGCGTCTTGTTGTGGCGCTCTGCCCGCGGCGTAGCGCGCTTCCGCGACATTGCGCAGTTCACTCAGAACTGCCTGATGTTCGGCATTAATATCTAACGCCTGGTGTACCAACACCCATTCCGCAAACTGGCTGAGCGCCATGGCACGCAACATCAGGCGCAAACTTTCTTCATCTTGGCTGACCGCATTGGCCTCGGCGCGGGCTTCGTTTTCACGGGCACGTAATATTCCACGCCACGGCAACGCCTGGCTGATATATATTTGTCCCCGCGTACCCAGGGCATTATTACCAATCGTGTTTGGTGCGACGCCAAGCGTCAGCATCGGGTCACTGAATGACCCGGCGGGATCAATACGTGCATTAGCTTCATCCACGGCAGCACGCATGGCGGCAAGGCCCGCATTGCGTTCCAGTACAGCATTAACAAGTGTATGGGCCGAAAGCGTCGTGTCACCGTCATAAAACATGTCGGCGGACGCATCAACGGGTGAATGGAACAGGCCGGCTGCCAGTCCAATTGCCAAAAAATTCAGATACGGTTTCACTTCGCTTACCTCTGAGTGTCACTTCCAACACACGCAAATTACGTGTGTATAAAAATCGTGCGCGCGATGACGCACAAGACGATAATTCAGAGGTTGATCAGATTCTGAGGCGGCGGGTAGTGAGGTAAGTGGGCGTGCCCGGGTGCATTGCCATCCGGCTGGTAATTGGCAGATGTTTGGTCCACGAGAATGACGTTAAATCTTGACTGGCGTCCGCTGCGGCAAACGGCAAATCCCATTGGGTTTTCAAATCCGTGCCCGTTGATTTTTCACCTTTCGCGGTTAACAGTCCGTCCCCACTTACCGCTGTGGCCGGCTGACCACATTGGCATTGCGCACTGTCTTCCCCGTCTGCCATCTGATGCCTAGCATGGCTTTCCACATTGCTCGGACAACAAGAATACGCACCGGCGATGCCGGTGGACGCACAGGCGAACACCATCTGCGCATGGGCCAGCGCTAGGATGGCGATAACCGTCGTGAAACCGCGACGAAACTGAATCTTGGGCTTCATATCCGTCATTCTAGTTCATGTTTCTCCTGGCAAACCAGCATCAGGCTATTTCCGCGGTCACGCACATCACTAATGACAAACCTGTTTTAGATTTGTCTTCAGCATGTAGAAGTTGATCGGCCAGGCAGCGATGAAGCCTGCCACGATGGCCGCACCGAAACCAATCCAGAACAACGGTTCCAGCATCGAATTAGTCGTCACGCCACCGACGTGGTAATCCGCAAAGTTCATGGCAAACTCCATTACCGCGATAGAAATCGTTTCGCCCAGCCATATACTGCGAAATGACACCCACAAACTTAATCCACTGCGCATTAATGGAATAAGACTGAGCGCAAAACCACTGATGAAACCCAAGACCGTTGCGAGCCCCATGGTGACCCATGGACCAAGGCCCAGTGAGACACCGATGGCCAGACCGATAAACTCACCGATGGCACAACCGGTAAGACAATGAGCAGTGGCAGAAGTCGCCAGCTGGCTGGTACTGTCGTAGGGCCCGTGATGGGCATTATGTAATTGCGTGTTCATGACAAGATGCCTTGTGCTTTGCCGTTCAGAGTTTCAATAATTGGGCAGCCGCTCACGCTACCGTGACCGTGGCAACGCTGCACCGTGGATTCGAGGACCTTGAGAATTTCCTGCAAGTCGGCAATGTTCCGCCGAATGGTTTCCACACGGGATTTTGCCAACTCGCGCACTTTTGCCCGGTCACCACCCTTCGACAATTGCAGCAACACGCCTATGTCTTCCAGGGTAAAACCAAGTGCTTTCGCACGTCGAATGAATCGCAGGCGTTCGATGTCTGCAGTCCGGTACAGCCGGTAACCCGATTCCGAGCGCTGCGGTGCTTCCAGTAAACCGGTGCGTTCGTAATAACGAACGGTGTCGATGGAGACTGCGGCTGCGTCCGCGACCCGCTTGATCGTGAGTTTCATGGACTGTTCCTCTTTATCTGAACATAAGCCTAAACCTTGGACTATAGTCCAAGGTCAAGGGTTTGACGAGGATGGACAGCGCCAGTAATGCGCATTGACTATGGTGTAATTTGTAATATTATTACATTTAAGACTCATTTTTTATTGGAATTTGACATGGCGCGGGCTGGGAAAAAACTGGAAGACATCCTCAACCTCATTCGCGAGCAGCTCGGGGACAAAGGCATCATTCTGGATGCTGTGCAGTGCAGCGACGAGTGTTTGCCGCTGAAAGTGGTCTGCCTGGCAGCTGATCTGAAAGACAGTGTTCGCGAGCTCGGGCAGACCACGAGAGATCAAGTCGTAATGGTGCGGATCGACGAAGAAACCAGCGAGAGGCTGGATGCCTGGGTGGAAGCCGGCGCGGTTAAGAGCCGCTCTGAGGGTGCGGCACTGTTCATTCGCGAGGGCCTTAAGGTGCGAGCGGCCGAACTGGAAAAGCTCAAGGGCGCACTCGACGAAGTCGAAAACGCTAAGCAACGTTTACAAAAAAAGGCCAAAGAAGTTTTCGGGGAAAAAGATTAATTCTCTGAAATCACGGTTGATGGCGCAATAGAGAAAGGAATTTTACCAATGAAGCACTCTGTAAATTTTAAACTTATACAAAATTTAGTTGTCCTGCAGGTTTTAATTAATGGCCACGCAAAAGCGTTCGTGCTGGATACCGGAGCAGCGATAACAGTCTTAACTGAAAAAACCGCGAATGCCCTTAGCTTGAAAAAAGTGAAAGAGTGCAAAGCTCGAGGAGCCGGCGGCGAGGTTGATATGAATATGGTCAACGTGACGTCACTTTCAGTAGGAACCGCAAGTTATTCTAATTTTGTTGGGGCTGTCGTGGATTTGGCAGCCATCTGCAAAAAAATCGGCGAGGAAATCGATGGTATCCTGGGCATCGACTTTATATCCAGATATAAGGTAACCATCGACTATCGTGATTGCTTGTTAACCCTTGAGGAATATACCTCGAATTAGAAAAAGTCAGGTCCACTTTTTCCAACAAGCGAAAAAATCCCGTCCTCGTCACATGCGGCTAATTCAGTACGTAACTATCCAGTTACTTTATCGCCACTCGGCATTGACGAGCTCTTCCGAGACTGCATCTTAAACAGGAAAACACCATTCGGAAAACTCGCTATTCCCGCGCTGACATTCCTGTAAGGCTGATAACAACCGTTGCGCGATCGCGTGTTCCTGAAATTCACGTTCGCTACCGTTATAGGTTAACGAATTCACGGTCTGAATTGTACGAGCCGTACCGCTCATGAACATACCGACCGCTGACGTCGCCACTTCGTCGATGTCAATATCCTCCTCAAATATACTGCATCCAAGAACACTTGGCGCCAGCTGCAAAATGGAGTCCCGGGTTATGCCGGCCAGGATTTCGTCGTTTAGTTTTGGCGTTACAACGCGGTTATCGGCAAAGATAAAAAAGACATTAGACGTGCTAGTTTCGCAAACGCGTCGCCTATGGTGCGCGTCAAGATACAAAACATCAGTAAATTCTGCCGCTCGGTTTGCCCCAAATCGGTGGGTTAGACTAACTGCGTAATTTGCACAGGTTTTCACGGCACCTATACCACCGGGAACAACACGTCCGGTGTCTATTACCTGTAACCGGATAGCATCCCCGGCTACTCCATAACTTCCTGCAATGGTGCCTATGACCAGAAAACGATAGGATCCTGGTGGCGCCAAACTGATTTGGGGATTATCTGCAAGCAGCAAGGGACGGAAATATACAACGTCCTCATCTTCAAGCGCCGACGCATTATTTGAAAAAAACGTTTTTATCCCTTCCACAAAAAAATCTACCGGAACTTCCTGCATTTGCAGTGCACTTGCGGATTGTCTGAAACGCTTTGCGTGATCGAGTAATCGAAATACTGACCAGCCTGTTGGGTCTTGTAAGCCTTCATGCCTTCAAAAATTCCGAACGCATAGGAAAACAAGCTTGCCGCGGTTGAAATAGTCATTTGGTTGTCACAGTTTTCTGAGATCACCCAACCTTTTGACGATTCCCAGTAAGATTGGAAAGTCGCAGGTAATTGGTGAAACGCCATGCCTACCGGTTGAGATTTCATTGTGTTAGGCCTTTAGATGAATCCAGTGATGTTGCCAACTGATTGTAAAATTCTTCCGGATTGGAGCACATGGGCCAATGACTGCTGCCCGGGATAGCTATAATTTCAATACCATTTTGTTCGAGCGTTGACAGCAGGGCCGGCTGATTTTGATCACCGTGAATATACGTTCTACGGACAGTCAATTCGAGAAACGCCTTGAGTAATTCCCCCGAGTCCGACAATTCAATCAGCGACTGACAGTAATCGTGCCATGCCTGAGTGCTGTTTAAACGGGACAGGTAATTATTAGCAAAATCTTTATAACCAGTGAGAGGAATGTGGTGCAAAATATTCGTCATGGCGGAAAAGAAATCCCCTTCCTGACCAAAAAAAGGACGGTTCCTGATTTCGCGACTCAATATGCCGCAATCCTCGCTGACAAGATTGCCCTCGATATTCGTAAACGACACAAGGTTGGTAGCAAATTTCGCAGCGTAACGTAATGCGATGGCACCGCCCAAGCTATGCCCTACTAAATGTATTTTTTTAAGCCTTAGGGTTCCGACGAACTCGTGGAGCGCTCGCGCCAAGTCATCCACGGTCAAACTAATGCCAGTGGGATAGCTGGACAATCCATGGCCCGGCAAATCCATGACAAGCAGGCGAAAACCCGC
>JAZFYH010000188.1:0-3852 GCA_036443475.1 Gammaproteobacteria bacterium
CCAAGCCGCGGCATGACTATGGAAGCGGTTGAATCCGCCTTTGGCGAGCCTAACCGGCGCGTATCTGGAGTCGGTGATCCGCCCATCAGCCGATGGGAGTACAACGAGTTTACCGTGTACTTTGAGCATGACCGCGTGTTGCATTCGGTAATAAGCAGCAGCTGAATTATCCTGAATATTGCGCCCGGAATTTCGAGCGTGGTTTTTCTACCTGGCAACGAAATCCGTCAACTATTTTCTAATGCCCAAACCGAACAATCGTCGTGTCCCGGCAGAGTGGGAATTGCAATCAGTCGTGCAACTCACCTGGCCGCATACTAATTCCGATTGGGTCAACGACCTCATTGCGGTTGAACAAACATTCGCCTGCATCGCCACGGAAGTTTCTCGACGGCAGCTTGTTATTGTTGTTTGCCATTCACATGACCAGATCAAACACATAACCGGTTTGATAAAAATTGCGGGTGGTGATACCGATCGTTTATACATTTGTGTCACACCATCCAACGATACCTGGGCCCGTGATCATGGGCCAATATCCGTGCTCGACAATAGCTCACCGCGATTGCTGGACTTTCGCTTCAACGGTTGGGGTGGCAGATATCCAGCTAAACTGGACAACATGATTACACAGAATCTTGACAGCACGAAAACATTTGGTGATACACCAGTTGACTCAATCGACTTGGAATTGGAGGGCGGTGCGCTGGATTTTGATGGACATGGCACCTTGCTCACTACGCGATCCTGTTTAATTGACGCGCGCGACACCAAATCTAAGACACAGGAAGAATTCGAGGAGATATTTTTTGAACTGTTTGGCGTAGTTGAAACGCATTGGCTGCAAAACGGCCGATTGGAAGGTGATGACACTGATGGACACATTGACACACTGGCGAGGTTTACCGACGTGGAAACTATTGCTTACCAGGGATGTGATAACACCTCAGACTGTCACTATGAGCCACTTCGTCGCATGGCATCTGAGCTAAAGTCCTTCCAAAACTTCATGGGCAAGCCCTATCGACTGGTTGAATTACCTCTTCCTGCACCGGTGTACGACAAAACTGGCAACCGCCTACCGGCCACCTACGCCAATTTTCTAGTAATTAATGAGGCGGTACTCGTACCGACCTATGCCGACCCGGCTGACACTACGGCTCTGAAATGCCTGCAGACTTGCTTTCCAGACCGGACTATTATTGGCATCGATTGTCGCTCTCTGATCCAGCAGTTCGGCAGTCTGCACTGTGCCACCATGCATTACCCGGCGAGCGTCGTTCCAAATCTGGTAAGAACATGAACGAAACGAGTAATAAAACGTTAACTGCAGGACTTGTCCAACATGCCTGCAATAATGAATGCGAGAGCAATATTGCGGCAAGCGTTGCGGGAATTCGTGCTGCAACCGACCGAGGCGCAGAACTGGTCCTACTACAGGAGTTACATACCGGACTGTATTTCTGCCAAGTGGAACGCAGCGAAGAATTTGACCGTGCCGAAACTATTCCGGGACCTACCACAGAAATTTTTTCCGCACTTGCAAAAGAATTGAGTGTCGTACTCGTACTGTCGCTGTTTGAACGACGCACGGCAGGCATCTATCACAATACGGCAGTTGTCCTGGACAGTGACGGCAGTATTGCCGGCAAATACCGCAAGATGCATATCCCCGACGATCCCGGCTATTACGAAAAATTCTACTTCACACCCGGTGACTTGGGTTTCACGCCAATCCAGACGTCGCTGGGCAAGCTTGGCGTGCTGGTGTGCTGGGATCAGTGGTACCCGGAGGCCTCGCGCCTCATGGCCCTAGCGGGTGCCGACCTGCTGCTCTACCCCACTGCAATCGGCTGGGCGGATGAAGATGACCAGCCCGAACAGGACCGTCAACTGGATGCTTGGTTGACCGTACAGCGCGCCCATGCCGTGGCCAATGGCTTGCCGCTGCTATCGTGTAACCGGACGGGTTTCGAAGCTGACCCAAGTAAGCAAACCAGTGGCATTCACTTCTGGGGCAACAGTTTTATCTGTGGCCCGCAAGGCGAAATTCTTGACCGGGCAACCACAGAATCAGACACCGTGCTTGTCACCACACTGGACATGAGCCGGGTTGAATCCGTTCGCCGGACCTGGCCTTATCTGCGAGACCGTCGCATCGACGCTTACGGTGATCTCGATAAGCGCCTGCTCGATTGACTGTGCGATAATGTTTATTTCCTGCGCCCGGTTTCGGGAACGTGGGCGTACGCGTTGAATTCGTGATGAACCGCAATAACAAACCACATCTCAAGTCGCTGTTACCGATTAACGGCAACGCGGTAACCTGGGGCCAGCTACGCGGCAGCGTCGCCTCAATGGCACTCGCCTCGTCCGCATTGGAAACGGCCGCACCATTTCTTGTTATCGCACACGACGCGCGAAATACGGAGCAGTTGGCGGACGAGATTCGATTTTTTGTGGGTGACGATTTACCGGTTAAGTTATTTCCGAACTGGGAAACTTTGCCGTACGACTTGTTTTCACCCCACCAGGATGTAATTTCACAACGCTTGGACACCCTGCACTCACTGGATCACTTGCAACGGGGAGTTGTCGTTATCGCAGCAGACACATTATTGCAACGTCTGCCGCCACGAGAATGGCTGCATGGCAGCATGCTTTCGCTGGATATAGGCGAAGAAATGGACATTGAAAAATTCCGGCAGCGCCTGGCGTCGGCAGGATACGATTGCGTTTCCCAAGTCATGCAACATGGAGAATTTGCCGTACGCGGTTCGTTGCTTGATGTATTTCCCATGGGAGAACATCGACCAATTCGGATAGACCTACTGGACAACGAAATCGACTCAATTCGTCATTTTCATCCTGAAACGCAATTGTCTTCGGAAAAACTGGATCAAATCCGCGTTTTACCAGCACGTGAATTTCCGATGCACGATACAGCCAGGCGCCGTTTCCGAGAACAGTGCCGTGAACGGTTTGAAGGCAACCCGCAACAAAATCTGGTTTATCGCGCTGTAAGCGAGGGTGTCGCACCAGCCGGCATTGAGTATTACCTGCCACTTTTTTTTGAACACACCGAATCATTCTTTGATTACCTGCCCTCGAACTGCATCGTTATTTATGAAACGGGACTTGAGGACTTGCTGCAAGAAAACTGGGTACAGGTCGCAGAGCGTTACGAGCTGCGTTGTGTTGATCCGGAACGGCCCTGTTTACGACCGCAGGAAATCTGCCTCACTCCAACGGCCATAATGGGGCATGTTCATAGTTATGCGCGGATCGAGCTGAACAGTTTTAAGTTAACGACAGAATCTCCGACCCAGGTTAACATCCCGAGCCAACCGCCACCAAAACTGCTGGTACACGCGCGGGACACGGAACCAATCCGGGAATTATTGGCATTCCTGAATTCTTTCACTGGAAGAGTGCTATTTGTTGCCGAATCGACAGGTCGGAGGGAAGTGCTGCGCGAGCTGCTGTCACGAAGAAACCTTAGCCCGCGTCTGTTTGATTCCTGGCAGGCATTTCTTAATGACGAACACAAACTAGGTATTTGTGTTGCGCCGTTGGTGGACGGAATCTTTCTACCCGAGGCCGAGCTGTGCGTAATCTGTGAAAATCAATTATTTGGTGAGCGGGTACGCCAGACAGCACGTCGCCGTAATGGCCGTGATCCGGCCGCCATTATCCGCGACCTGAATGAGCTGGCAAATCACTCCCCCGTGGTGCATGAGGACCACGGTGTGGGTCGTTTCCGAGGGCTGTGCCGACTGGAAATTGGAAGCGTGGAAACTGAGTACCTGCTATTGGAATACGCCGACGAAGACAAACTTTACGTCCCCGTGT
>JAZFYH010000189.1:0-2474 GCA_036443475.1 Gammaproteobacteria bacterium
CAGGGTTCACTCCCCATTGTTGAACTGTTTGACCTACTTATTGCCTTTATTCCTGCACTGATCGTGGTAGTCCTCCTTTACCGCTGGTCACTCGGCAGTGGCACCGCACTCTACGCCTTGGCACGCATGATGGTGCAGTTAGCAGCAATCGGCTATTTGCTGACTTACATTTTTCTTTCCGATAGCCCGGTAATCGTACTGGTCGTCCTCATGGTTATGCTGGTAGTGGGCAGCTGGATTGCCATGCGCCCCTTGCAGAACCGAAACCGGCGTGTGTACGCGCGCGCGCTTGTTGCCATTACGATTGGCGGGGTCAGCACGCTGGTACTGGTGGCAGCCGGCGTGTTGCGACTGGAACCTTTTTACGAGCCACGTTTCCTGGTGCCGCTGGCCGGCATGATCTTCGCCAATTCCATGAACACCTTGAGTCTGGCGATGGAACGTTTTGAAAGCGAGCTTGGTAATGGCGCGAACTACCTTGAAGCAAGACAGCGTGCATTTCACGCGGCGCTGATTCCATTGATCAATTCTTTGCTGGCAGTGGGGTTGGTGTCGTTTCCTGGCATGATGACCGGTCAGATTCTTTCTGGTGTGTCGCCTGTGGTGGCGGCTCGCTACCAGATCGTGGTGATGTGCATGTTGTTCGGTGCTGCCGGTATTTCAACCGGTTTGTATCTTGCCTGGGCCAGGCGGGATCACGTTAAACAAGCGGCATAAAGACACCGGCTTTGGATGTTCCGATTCATCGCTACCCGATTCGGAATATAATTCAAGGTCAGCCCTTCAATTACCGGTCAATCAAACATCTGTGCGGAGTCAGCATGAAAAAAAAGGTGTTTTTGGGTATTTCTCATATCGTTGCACTGGGCCTTGGGTTCGTGCTGGGCGTGTATTTCCTGCCGATTCTTACGGCGCCGGACAGTCCGAGCGTGACGCAAGTGGAAGTGACGGCCAATAACGCCACGTACAACGCGGTATTCAAGCGCGGTCTCAAGGGCAACGATGCGTTTCACTGGGGCGAGGGTAAGGTTTACATCAGCGAGCAGGCCATATCGTTCGAGGGCGAGCTGGCACCAGGCCCGGACTACAAGCTGTACCTGGTACCGCAATTCGTTGAAGATGCGGCGGAGTTTCTTGCCGTGAAGGAACGCGCCGTGATGCTGGGCGACATTAAGACCTTTGACAGCTTCATTGTTTCCATTCCGAACACTGTGGACTTAGCGCAATACGACACTGTACTGGTTTGGTGCGAATCGTTCTCCAAGTTTATTACCGCTGCAAAATTCCGATAATTTTTTCGGCCCCAGTGAAATACAAATCGTGTTAATCGCCAGCACATGTTAAACGAAGACGTCCTGCTTGTTTACGACAAGGAATGCCCATTCTGCGACAATTATTGCCGGCTGGTGCGCGTACGCGAAGCCGTTGGTAAGCTGAAAATAGTCAATGCACGCGAATCCAGCGCCATCATGGATGAAATCACCGCCAGTGGCCTGGATATAGACCAGGGCATGGTACTGAAACTGGAAGGGCAGCTGTACTATGGCTCCGACGCGATTCATGCGTTGGCACTATTCAGCAGCCGTTCCGGTATATTCAACCGACTGAACTACTGGGTGTTTCGGTCACGCCGCCTGTCACATTTTCTTTATCCGTTGTTACGATTCTGTCGAAACTTTGCGTTAAAGGTTCTCCGCAAAACCAAGATTAATAATCTGAATATTGCAGGTAATGATCGATTTTGAGCCATCATTCCAACAATGCAATTTTCGAAAAGTTGCGCTGTTGGCCGGTTTTCTGCAACTAACCTTTATTCCTGGTTCGACCTACACCGGCAGGTCCCGTGCATTGATCGAAGGGTTGCGTGTTAACGCGACACTACGCGGGCAGGGGACCGGGCAGGCGCTTGTTAACGAGGCGATACAGTTAGCCAGGGAAGCGGGTTGCTGCATGGTGCAGTTGACGTCCAACAAGCAGCGTACCGACGCGCTGCGCTTCTACGAGAGCCTGGGGTTCGTCCATTCTCACGAGGGCATGAAACTGCACTTGGACTGAAAAATGCTGCTGTGCCGCATCGGATTCAATGCTGGGCAACAAATGCCCTATACGGTATTCTCGGCCGCTGTTTCCCCCAATGAGATGGAGCATTAACTGATGAATTCCCGTTACCTTATTCCGCTGGCCTGTGCGCTGGCGCTGGGCAGCACAGCCTGCTCGAAAACTGAACCGGAAAGTGTCGCCGAGGAACCCGACACTGCTGCCGAGGAGAACCCGTTTTTTCAGCCAAGCCTACTGGTATTCGGTGCGCCCCAGTTCGACAAGATCAAAGACGAACACTACTCACCTGCTTTTGAGCGGGGTTTTGCAGAACAGATTGCCGAGATTGAAGCCATTGCGTATAACGCTGCAGCGCCGACGTTTGAAAACACGCTGAGACCTCTTGATGCTTCGTGACAGACGCTAACGAGCGTCTC
>JAZFYH010000190.1:0-3690 GCA_036443475.1 Gammaproteobacteria bacterium
AAAGTGACGGAGTTGCGCGTATGTCGTCTGCAATCATGAATACGGCCAATAATATATTTTCCGGCGTCATCAATATAGAACGAGTGAAAAACCCTATAGAGGTCGCCTGGCTATTGGCCGGTGAGCAACACACCGTGTTGTCCGGCATCCAGGCAACACAGTTTGCGCGTGAGAAGGGTTTTGAAGAGTATGACCCGATTACAGTGCATCGCTTGCGCGAATTCAAACGTCGCGAGAAAGGGCGCAGCGGTACGGTTGGTGCCGTGGCGCTGGATGCGCACAGTGTAATCTGTGCCGGCACCTCGACCGGGGGCATGGGGTTCGAAATTCCCGGACGTGTCAGCGACAGCGCGACAGTCGCGGGAACTTACGCGCGCAATAACATGGGAATCTCCTGTACCGGCATCGGAGAAGACATCATCAACCACGCCGCGGCGGCGCGAATTGCGGTGCGCGTCGCCGACGGCCGCACATTGCAGCAGGCTGCTGAGAATACCTTTGCCGAAGCAGAGCGTGACGGCTTTGAGTATGGCTGCATTGCATTGAACGGTAACGGCGACTGGGTCGTACAGCAGACCCGTGACGTCACAACCCTGTACGCGGTGGCGTCTGGGGATAAGCAGCAAAATTTTCTTGCCTGACGGTAGCGAGTAATAATGGCAATTATAAGTACGACGTAAGAAATCAACGCGGCAATCATGCTTGGAAGTTTTTAGAAATAAATAAAACGGGGGAGCTAGTGCTCCCCCGCAGTTTACTGCTTGTGCATAACGTGATGATCTTAGTAGCGGTAATGGCCAGGCTTGTAAGGACCCTCCACCGGCACCCCGATGTAGTCCGCCTGTTCCTTGGAAAGCTTGGTCAGGTTTGCGCCTAGTTTCTTAAGGTGCAACTGTGCCACTTTCTCGTCCAGTACTTTAGGTAAGGTGTACACGTCTTTTCCGTAATTCTCACCGTTCTTCCAGAGCTCGATCTGTGCAAGCACCTGGTTGGTGAACGAGTTGGACATTACAAAACTTGGGTGGCCGGTCGCGCAGCCCAAGTTAACCAAGCGGCCTTTGGCCAGAAGAATGATGCGCTTGCCGTCTTCAAAAATGACGTGGTCGACCTGCTCCTTGATTTCGTCCCATTTACAGACTTCTTCCAGTTTTGCCACGTCAATCTCGTTGTCAAAGTGGCCGATGTTGCAAACAATAGCCTGGTTCTTCATTTTTGCCATGTGCTCGTATGTAATCACTTGGTAGTTACCCGTTGCGGTAACAAAAATATCCGCTTTGTCACAGGCTTCTTCCATGGTGACCACCCGGTAACCTTCCATTGCAGCTTGCAGGGCGCAGATTGGATCAATTTCCGTAACCCACACCGTGGCACCGAGCCCACGCAGACTCTGGGCGCAACCCTTGCCAACATCACCGTAACCGCAAATCAAAGCAATCTTACCGGCGACCATGACGTCGGTCGCTCGCTTGATGCCATCAACCAGCGATTCGCGGCAACCGTACAGGTTGTCGAACTTGGACTTGGTTACCGAGTCGTTGACGTTGATGGCGGGGAAGGGCAGTTCGCCTTTTTCCTTCAGGCGATATAGACGATTTACACCGGTGGTAGTTTCCTCTGTAACGCCCTGGATGTTCTCGACAATTTTACTGTAGAAGCCGGGTTTTTCTTTCAGGCGTTTGCGAATGGCTGCAAACAAAGCGCGTTCTTCCTCGCTGGAAGGGTTGTCCAGGACACTGGCATCGTTTTCTGCCTGGGCGCCGAGCATGCCCAGTAGCGTTGCGTCACCGCCATCATCAAGAATCATGTTTGGTGTGCCACCGTCATGCCATTCAAAAATGCGGTGCGTGAACTCCCAGTACTCATCCAATGTTTCGCCTTTGAAGGCAAAGACTGGTATGCCTCGGGCAGCGATTGCGGCTGCCGCGTGATCCTGCGTTGAATAAATGTTGCACGACGCCCAGCGCACCTCCGCGCCTAGAGTAACTAAGGACTCAATCAACACTGCGGTCTGGATGGTCATGTGCAACGAGCCGGCAATGCGAGCACCCTTGAGCGGTTGATCCGCGGCAAATTCTTCGCGCGTTGCCACGAGGCCCGGCATCTCGGTTTCCGCGATAGCAATTTCCTTGCGGCCCCAATCCGCCAGCTCGATGTCTTTAACGTGAAAATCAGAAAAGTTTTTATCAATGACAGCATTCATCGCTGATATCTCCATATCAATTGAGCGACGTTGCCAGTGTGAAATTGTGGCTTCGAGCCTGGCAGTTAACGGGTATTTCCGGAAACTGTTGCAACGCTCCTCGAATCACTAAGTTCGCCCGCGGGCGAAAAATTTTTACACAGCTGCTTTTAGTCCCGCAGCGTTGGCCAGTTCATTGGCCTTGTCGGTTTTCTCCCAGGAAAAATCAGGTTCTTCTCGACCGAAATGTCCGTAACTTGCGGTTGCACGATAAATAGGACGCTGCAGGTGCAGCATCTTGAGAATAGCGTACGGACGCAGATCGAAGTGCTCTCGCACCAGTTGCTCAAGTCGGTCATCGGCAATCGTTGCCGTGCCAAAGGTCTCAACGGAAATCGAAGTCGGTTCCGCAATACCAATGGCATACGAGACCTGGATTTCACATTTCTCCGCCAGGCCGGCGGCAACAATGTTCTTGGCCACGTAGCGGGCTGCGTAGGCCGCAGAACGGTCAACCTTGGACGGATCCTTGCCCGAAAATGCGCCACCGCCGTGTCTTGCCATGCCCCCGTATGTATCCACGATGATTTTTCTTCCGGTCAGGCCAGCATCTCCAACGGGTCCACCTATCACAAATTTCCCGGTCGGATTGATGAAAAACTTGGTGTGCTTGGTAAGCAGTTCGTCGCCCAGCACAGGCTTGATGATTTCTTCCATGATGCCTTCATGAATTTCTTTCTGTGAAACATCCGGGTTGTGCTGGGTGGAAAGCACGACTGCATCGACAGTTGTCGCGCGGTCGTCAACGTAGCGGAACGTAACCTGTGACTTGGCGTCCGGCCGCAGCCAGTTGAGTTTACCGGCTTTGCGTACCTCGGCCTGTTGCTTGACCAGGCGGTGCGCAAAAGTAATAGGTGCAGGCATCAGCACGTCGGTATCGCTCGACGCGTAGCCGAACATCATCCCCTGGTCGCCGGCACCCTGTTCTTCCGGGTTGTCGCGGTCAACGCCTTGGGCGATATCCGTGGACTGCTTGCCGATTGCGTTCAGGACCTTACAGGTTTCCCAGTCGAACCCCATGGACGCGGTGTAGCCGATGTCCTTGATAACACCGCGCACCAGTTCTTCGAGATCAAGGTACGCGGTAGTGGAAATTTCACCTGCCACGACGACCATGCCGGTTTTGATCAGTGTTTCGCAGGCCACACGCGAGTTCTTGTCCTGCGCGATGAGTGCATCGAGCACGGCGTCAGAAATCTGGTCAGACATTTTGTCCGGATGACCTTCAGAAACCGATTCCGAGGTGAACAGGTAGTTGCGCGACATCGGGTGTATCCTGTTTTACTGGCTCTGAGAGATTGGGTGAAAGCTGAACATTTTATCTTGCCCGCGCCCAAAATACGAAGATTCATCGCGATTTTCACGTGGGGCCCCCTGAAACGATTGGGAGGCGGCATGGTCCGAACAGAAACACCGGTATGCAAATTTGGCGCTAAGGCACCCGATTTCAG
>JAZFYH010000191.1:0-4406 GCA_036443475.1 Gammaproteobacteria bacterium
TCCAGCGGTTGTCTTGCCAGGTGCGCCAAGGCAACTGCGAAAAATCAATCATGAATCACGCACGCAGTGTTGCATCAGGCTGGCGATGCGTCATCGTGCGACGCACGCATAATAAGGTGCAGATTACGCATGTAAATAAACAACCCCGCACCCTGCCCGACAATAAATACCGGATCCATGCGGTAAATGGCGTAACTCAGTAATGTGGCACCGCCTGCAATGCTGAAATACCAGAATGCAGTAGGTATCACACTGCGGCGTTGCTTTTCGCTGCATAACCACTGAATCAGGAACCGCATTGAAAACAGCGCTTGACCGGTAAAACCAATCGCCAACCAGAATTTTTCAGGATCCATTGACTCGTTCCTCGATAACATTTGGTGGTCGCCGCTCGCGGCGAATCAGCCAGTTGACTCCGAACAGATCTACGATGCCCGCCCAGAGCCGGTTATGAATACCGTACTTGGATTGTCCACGTTGGCGTGGACGGTGGTTAACCTCGATGGATGCCACTTTTCCACTCTGCCGCTGTACTAACGCCGGCAGGAATCGATGCATATGGTTGAAGTAAGGCAGGTTCAGGAAAACGTCGCGGTGTATCGCTTTAAGTCCACATCCGGTATCCGGTGTGTTGTCGACCAACAGGTAACTGCGCACGCCATTAGCGACTCTTGAAGAAACCCGCCGTAGCCAATTGTCCTGCCGATGCTTGCGATACCCAATCGCCATATCCAGCTGAGAAGCCGAATCAGTTACCGCATTAACCAACGCCATAATATCCGCCGGATCATTCTGTCCGTCGCCATCCAACATGACCAATAATGGAAACCGTGCGGCCCTGGCGCCCGAATAAACCGCCGTGCTCTGGCCACAAGCCTTTTCATGTCGCAGCATTCTGAACCGTTCACCCCGGAGACGCGCTTCGTCGCGCATCCTGTCCAACGTGCCATCGGTGCTGCCATCGTCCACGTAAATAACCTCGAACTCACAGTTTCCATCCAGTGCCGCAAATATCTCCGCTACCAGTGAGGCCACATTTTCTTCCTCGTTGTGCACTGGCACGACCACGCTGACTCTTGTATTCACGTATTCCTCGCAGATGGTGGAATCAAAGTGTTATTCTAATTGCGTCAGGCACTTGCAGCCAGTAGGGAGTAATATCTCAGGCGTTTCTATCGCCACCGGTACCCTCCTATGCTAGCCATTGGCGACACAGCGCCGGATTTTTCATTGCCAGATCAGCACGGCACACAGCGCTCTTTGTCCGAATTGGTCACCACTAATGGCGTAATACTCTACTTCTACCCAGCCGACTTCACGCTGGTGTGCACACGGCAGGCTTGTTTGTTACGGGACGTTCACGAGGAACTGGCTGAGGAAGGCCTCAAAGTTGTGGGAGTAAGTCCTCAGGACGTGAATAGTCACACAAAATTCATTGCCCGGCATAAACTGCCGTTTGACCTGCTGGCGGATACTGACAAGCAGGTCATTGAGCAATACGGATGCCTGCTGCCACTCGGCCTGGGTGTACGACGGCGTACGTTTCTGATTGATAACGCAATGCAAATTCGCGACATCTTGACGGCCGACCTGCGGGCTGGGCGACATCAGAAGTTTGCCCGCAACGCACGCACACTACTGGCGGAAAATCAGGATTGATCAAGCGGGATCTTGAGATAAACAACGCCGTTTTCTTCGGCATCCGGCATATGGCCGGCGCGAATGTTAACCTGAATTGACGGGTACAGCAGACGCGGTACATTAAGTTGTGCGTCGCGCTCTTTGCGTAAGGCGACGAACTGCTCGCGGGTCCTGCCGGTTAGATGTATGTTGGTCTCTCGCTCTTCCATGACGGTGGTTTCCCATTGTATTTCCCTGCCCTGCTCACCGTAGTCGTGGCACAGCATCAGGCGCGTGTCCTCCGGCAGAGAAAAAATTTTCTCAATTGAGGCATGCAACATTTCCGCATCGCCACCAGGAAAATCACAACGCGCCGTACCAAAGTCCGGCATGAACAAAGTATCTCCCACAAACATTGTGTTACCAATCAGGTAGGTAACGGAATCGTTTGTGTGCCCAGGCGTATGCAAGACACGAACTGTCATGCCCCCTACTTCAAACTCCTCGTCATCATGAAACAGTCGGTCAAACTGTGAACCGTCTGTAGGTACGTTATTCAAATTGAGTGCCGACACGAATATTTTCTGTACGCTGCAGATGCCTCCACCAATACCTACGGGACAATCAAATAATTTCTTCAGGTACTGCGCCGCAGTCACGTGATCCGCGTGCGCATGGGTTTCAAGGATATACTCAATCGCCAGGTCGGCCTGCTGGATAAACTTGACTAATTCATCGGCAAATGTTGTCGCAATACGTCCGGAGGCCGGATCAAAATCCAATACGGGATCAATGATTACGGCCTTTTTTGTGCCAGGGTCCCAGACAAGGTGGCAACAGGTGTTTGTGTCCGCATGAAATAAGGTTTTGATTTTCGGGTTCATTGCACCATTATAATGTGTCGCAAGTACTGATGCCTTTACATGGAAAACGCGTATGGCAGCAGAAAAATCGTTCAGAGAATTATCCGTTACGGAAATCAGCGAATATCCGTTGCCAGACATGGTCATTGTTGATGTCCGTGAGCACGAAGAATGGGATGACGGCCACCTAGCGAATTCGGTACATGTTCCCCTCGGGGAATTACAGGACGCCTTGCATAGCCACCCGGTTTTCCAGGACAAAAACAGACATCTGGTTATGCTGTGTCGTTCCGGCAATCGATCGGCAAGCGCTGCGCAGTTTCTCACCGATTGTGGCTTTGAAAATGCCTACAACTTGGGTGGCGGCATCATCGCCTGGGCAGCTGCCGGCCTGCCTATAGAAATGGACTGATCAATCGTCGATAACCGTGCCCATTAGAACAGGACTGATTACTCGCCAATAACCGTGACAGTGATCCTGCGCCGGTGCGCTGCGTGTCGGTGCTCGTAAAGAAACAGTCCCTGCCAGGTTCCCAGCAGCAATTTCCCAGCCTCTACCGGAACAGTGAGTGACGATTCGGTCAGCAACGTTCGAATGTGGGCGGGCATGTCGTCGGGCCCTTCGTCCACATGCTCAAACTGTGGGTCTCCATCCGGTGCCAGGCGCGCGAGAAAATTCTCGATATCCCCCCTAACCTGTGGATCGGCGTTTTCGGTCAGCATCAACGAAGCGCTGGTATGATGAATAAACACATTGCAAAGTCCACTGGCTATACCGGATTTCACAACAATTTCCGCGACTTGCGCGGTAATCGCCTGGCTGCCACGGCCCGGTGTCTGAACCTCGATGGAATCTTGATATACCATTTCTCTTGCAATAAACCTGACTCGATGCCCAACTTTAACGAGGAGCTGGGAAAAGACCAATAACCAAGAATTTTTTCTATAATTGCCGGTCAAGTTTGATACAACCAATATTTCGGGTGATAAGGAGAAAGTACATGGCACGTGCTCTATGGAATAATACCGTCATTGCGGAAAGCGACGCCGCGTTGGATTTCGACGGCCAAGTGTACTTCCCACCGGACAGCCTGAAACAGGATTGTTTCCAGCCGAGTGATACCCACACCACCTGCCCCTGGAAAGGCCAGGCCAGCTATTACAACGTGGTTGTAAACGGCGAAACCAACCCCGATGCGGCCTGGTATTACCCGGAACCCAAAGAGGCGGCGACGTCCATCAAGGATTACGTGGCCTTTTGGCGCGGGATTCTGATCGAGTCGTAATCCCGCCGAGCGGCTGTTCTACTGTCAAGTCATAAACCAGCTTGATGGTGGTTCTCCGGTCGAGTCGTAGACCCGCTGGGCGCACAGGCTCTCTGGTCGAATCGTAATTTCGTTGGATATCTGATTTTCTCAAGTGCAGCACGCGACTCAATTACTACTCGCTACAACGCATCATAGGGAAGTGAAGAAAATAATGGATGCCGGACCCGACGCAAGTTGCGGATCGGAGAGCAGCGATCTGGGAGGATCATCTACAAAATCATTAGGGCTCTGTAGAGTGCTCTTTATATCTTCCGACCAACAATCTCACGCCGGGCCCAACATAACTGAAAAAACCTTTCGGCAGCTGCTGGAATCACTGAATACGGCCGTTACGCACCACGCCGACGACGACGCCTTCAATCACCATGGACTCGTGTGCCAAATCAACCCGGATCGGTTCAAAGTCCGGGTTTTCCGGCAGCAACCAGACTTCACTGCCTTTCTGCCGATAACGTTTCACCGTGACTTCATCCTCGTGCAGACGTGCCACGATAATCTGGCCATTACGTACCTCCGGTGTGCGATGCACGGCAAGCAGGTCACCGTCTAAAATACCTGCGTCGCGCATGCTCATACCCCGTACTTTCAAAAGATA
>JAZFYH010000192.1:0-10161 GCA_036443475.1 Gammaproteobacteria bacterium
GCACGGCGCTATTTCGAGCTACCGTTGTTCCGTACCTGGGAAATCTACCGCGGCGCAATTCAGAATGTATCCGGATTGGGCCGCACGGCACGTGGCCCTTCCATGTCCGCTGATCCGGGCAAAGTTGAAATCCAGGGCATCGCCGAAATACGTGGTGAAAAAGTATTCGTGTTGCGCTTTTTGCAAGGTCGCAACCCGGACTGGGTGCAAAGACCATTTTTTGCCCGCTACAACGAGAACGCAACCTGGCTTGATGATCTCGAACCCGCCTTCGGAGATGCGCGCTTTTTCTTTGAAGATGAATTCGAGCGCATGAAATCTGCCTGACGCGACCGCTCAACTACCCGGGTTGCAATGCAATATTTTCACCCGGAGTTTGTGCCACGTGGCGTCGGCCATGTAGCATTCAGCTGAAACCGGAGCAGATTAGCACTTGAACCTTGCACGCACCTGGCTTGCTTGCCTTTTCGTCGCGCTTTTGGCGGGATGTGCTGCCGACCCACCCAGTAAAACTGACAATATCTGCACGGTCTTTGAGCAAAATCCCAAGTGGTACGACTGGGCCCGCGCCTCGCAAAAAAAATGGGGCACACCGATTCCCATACAGATAGCGTTCGTCCGGCAGGAATCCGCGTTCAAGTCAAAAGCCAAACCGGCGCGTGAGTGGTTCCTGTTCATCCCGCTGGGTCGGCCTTCTTCCGCAAAAGGATACGCGCAGGCCCAAGACCCGGTGTGGAAGGAATACAAGAAAGAGCGCGGTGGGTTATTCAAGAGCCGTACGGACATGAAAGACGCGCTCGACTTCATCGGCTGGTACAACCATCGCAGTAATCGCCGGCTTGGCATAGCCAAGACCAACGCCCGACACCTCTATTACGCCTACCACGAGGGTCATGGTGGTTATAAACGCGGCTCTTACCGCAACAAACCGCAATTGCAACGCGTGTCGTCACGCGTGGCGAACACCGCGCAGCAATACACAGCGCAATTGAAGAAATGTGAAAAGCGATTTCGATGCCGCCACTGGTGGCAGTTCTGGCCGTTCTGTCGCAAAGGTAAGGATTAGTGCCCAACCCCGGTCTGACGAAACTCGCGGGCAACAGTTACGTGCTGAACGCGGCCGCTGTTCCGCCATCCACAATCGGTAACATGGATTGGGTCCACGTCGCCGGGCATGAGCTCGGAGGTGACAAGCTTTCACAATGGCTAGCAACTGCGTCTACCGGCTCATCGACGCGCTACGGGTTTGCCGAAACGGATGTGGTGTTGTTTGCAATTCGCGGCAGCGGAACTGTGGAAATTTCCGGTCGCGAATTTCCCTTTGCAAAAAACAGCGGCATTTACGTTGCCCCGGGTGAAACGTTTGCGCTCACAGCGGTTGACGATTCACCTGTAAGACTGCTGATCGGCGTGTGCCCGGAAAGCGTTACCGAGCCGCAACTGAATATGCACGGTAGTGAGTTTGATGAAACAATCCCTGCGCGTGTCATCCCGCTTGCCAATCAGGCACAACAGGTTACAGCGGACCGCTTCTATCAGTTATTGGTTAACGAAACGCTCGGCAACTGTCAGGTGACTCAGTTCATCGGGCATATCCCGCCATCAAGAGCGCCGGAACATTTTCATGAGTACGAAGAAATTATCATGGTACTGGACGGTGCGGGCCGATTCTGGACCGGTAATCTCAACGCACCGCTTGAACCAGGCAGCATTATTTATTTGCCATGCCGACAACCGCATTGTGTGGAATGCACCAGCGATGACGGCATGCGCCTGGTAGGCATGTTTTACCCAGCCGGCAGTCCCGCAGTGCGTTACTGAGCAATGATCGAAAGACCGCAGTTTTCGTCGCGATTTGTTGCCATCCTGACCGTGCTTGGCGCATCCATCGGTCTCGGTAACGTCTGGCGTTTTCCCTACATGATGGGCAAAACGGGCGGTAGCGCGTTTCTCGCGGTTTACCTGCTGTTCACTTTGCTGATCGCCGTGCCGGCCATGACCGCAGAATGGTCATTAGGTCGCCACACGCGACGCGGGCCGATTGGCGCCTTTGCACATGCCTTTGGTAACCGCATCGGCACGCCGATCGGGTACGCTTTACTGGTCGTAGTGGGTATTGCGCTCTCTTATTACATTGTCGTAATTGCTAACGTTATTTACACGACAGCGTTTGCCACACTGGTAGGATTTAGCGATTCATCCTTCAAGTCTTACCGGGCAGGACTTGATAACGGCTGGCTGCAATATGCCATTTGCCTGGGCGTATTATTCGGTTCCTTGTACGTCGTGCACCGTGGTCTGCGCCTTGGCATAGAAAAAGTCAGTCGCGTGTTCGTACCGGTTTTTTTCATTGTTGTTATCGCACTAGTGTTACTGGCACTGTCGTTGCCAGGTGCGACGGACAAACTAGTCGAATTCCTGCAACCGGATTTCAGCTCACTCGGTGTGAACGAAATTTTCCTTGCATTAGGCCAATCGGTTTTTTCGTTGGGCCTGGGCGCAACTATCTTGCTGATGTATGGCAGTTACATGCGTGCAGAGGATTCATTGTTGCCATCGGCATTTATCGCCGGCCTGGGCGATACAGCAGCAGCGTTACTGGCGTCTATGTTGATAGTTCCCGCAGTACTGGTGTTTGGGCTTGATTTGTCAGCGGGGCCCCAGCTGATATTCGATACCCTCCCGCGCTTGTTTGCCGCGGCACCGCAGGGCAATCTGTTGGGCAGTGTATTCCTGGTTGCGCTGACACTGATGGCGTTTCTTTCCGCTGTTGCACCACTGGAGGCAATAATCGGTGAACTTCATCAGACACATGAGCGACGATTTTCACGGCGCCAGGTCATTGTTGCCATGGGTGTACTGCAAGCGCTGCTCATTTTCCCAAGCGCCTTGCGACCTGAATTGATCGGTATTCTTGACCTTGTTTTCGGCGCCGGCATGCAGGCGCTGGGTACGGGTTTGGCTGCAGTGGCCCTAACTTGGGCGCTGGGTCGTGGGATTTCCATGCATCAACTGTTCTCCAAACCCGAAGGTCTGTGGCAGACTCTGTACTTCCAATGGCTTAAATGGGTCGTACCCGGTACCGTGTTTACTGTACTCGCCGGTTACGTTTACTCGCTGACGTGAAGATGAAAAAGAACAAGGAACAGGGCATACAGTCACTGAACCAAGCCTTCAATCGTTACGAACAGGTAAACAAGCAGCAAGTTTACCGCTTGTCGGAAGATGCGCAGGAGGATCAGTTCGACGACGAATACAAGATACAGGTCTGCGACCTGTCCCACAGGCTGCGTGGCAACACAGAGCAACAACGTGCGTTTGCGCAACAACTTGGTTCCGCACTGGAGAAGATTGGCTTCGCAATACTCATCAACCACGGGCTGGATACCAGTCTCTACCGCGAGGCGCAAGATAAGATCATTGAGTTTTTCGAAACTGTACCGCTTGAGGAAAGATTACCTTATCTTGCGCAACGACAAGGTTCGGTCAACCAGGGTTATTTTCCAGTAGAAGAAACCACCATTATTCATCCCGACCTGGTGGAAGGCTGGGTATTCTGTCGTCGGGCATTTAACCTCGACAACAACGACTTTGATGAAAAGACATTCTGGCCGCAGAGTGGATTCGAACCGGTATTTCGCAAACTGGTACAGGCGCAGGAAACACTCATCTTGCCGATAATGCAAAGCATTCTTGAGTACCTGGATTGTGACCGACACTTGTACGACAAAAAACTCACGCATACTAATTTCGGTTTCCGCCTGAACTATTACCCGCCGATGACCAACGATCAATTTGTGCGCGGTGGTGGCCGCATGTTGGGGCACGAAGACGTGGATTTGTTTACCTTTCTGCCCGCACCGGAGGTCGAAGGATTGCAAGTACTCAATCGCCGTAACATGAAATGGATACGGCTCAATGCCCCTCCAGGCAGCATTGTGTTGAACACGGGTGATTACATGCAGCGCATCAGTAATGACCGGCTGCCATCAACCACGCACCGAGTCAGCCGACCACGTGCCAAAGGCAATTTAGGCAAGCCGCGCATTTCCTTTCCGATGGCCATCTACGTCTGGGAAGATGAAATTCTGGAAGTATTACCCGGCCTGGGTGAACCCAAATACGAACCCATACGCGCGGAACAGTTTCACACCCGCATTACCAGTAAGTACTACGGTGACGATTACGCATCGGACGCCTGAACCCACACAGCTTGATGCGGGCATACTCTTTCACCAAACATGATGCTGGTCACACTCTGCTAGAAAGTGGGTTTCTCGAAATCAGATTCCGATGCCGTGCAGATCCACCGTTGGTGCAATCCGGGTTGAAAAATCGCTGGGGGAGGAAAACCGGTACAGCACGCCGTTCGCGACATCGCAGCCGGATTCGATCTCAACTTTAACGGCTTCGGGCTGGGGCGGCAGATCGCGACGATAAGTGGGATGGGTGAGTTGTCCGAGGCATTGCGGCTGGGGTGACCGCGCCGGAGCAATGGTCGAGCTGTAGGAGTCAACATTGGCTTGGGGAACGGTAACCGGTACTGCCTTGAGGTCACCATGTACATCGAGGCCACGGCCATCGAATTCCACGTCTTGCGCACAACCACTCAACCCCACCAGCAGGCTGGTAATGAGCAGGCTCGTTTTCATGGATTGCGGCACATCATTTCCCCAAGTAACCGTGGCTAAAAAGAAGCAAGTTTCATGCCAGTGCTCCCGGCCCTCAATGACGGGATTCTGCGTTTATTTGTGACGTCCGCCGTCTCGCTATCGGACAAGAGTGTCCGGAAACGGGATTTAAAGTGGACACTCAGGTTAGCGACATGGTGTCGAATAATTCGGACAAGATAGCTGGCCGCACCGCGCCGATTACAACGGACACAATTTGTCGCGAGCATTCAACCGAACAGTAAGATCGCAAGATACGGTCCGCTCGCCAGTAAACCGATTCCGACCGTCACCAAAAACAGGCCGCGCCACTTTGAATTGCCGGCCAGGGTAAATAACCGGTCGAGCGCCCAGGGCAAGGCACTTACCGCTATCAGCAAACCAATCACCATGCCGGTGACCACAATGAATGCCTGGGCCCGCCCGGCACCCCCTTCCAGAATTCTTAACACCGTGCCCGCCAACATCACACCGGCAAGTATCTGCAAATAACCGGACAGCGCTCGTACAGCAGCCGCCGCCAACTCGGTAATTTTCCCGGCATTGCCAAACAATCCAGCTATACCCCCCATCGCCAGTGCGACGCCCAGGGTCACCAAAGCCAATACCAGTGGGAACATCAGCGAATACAGGTTGATGAACTCGGTCATCACCGTATAGCGAAAATTGTCCGTGTTCAGGAACTGATCGTAGGCGAGCAGGAACAGGGTCACCATTGTGATCACCACAACTGAGGTCGCCCCGGCTGCGGGTGAGGGTGAGTGGGTATTCATGTTTCGAGCTCCTTAATCAGGTTTTCCAGGTCGTGCATGGTGGTGGTTAGCCGGCGGCGTTGCGTTTCCGGCAGCCCGGCGATGGCATCGGCGAGGCGTTTCACTCGTCGCTCGCGCGCATTAATGAGTACCACCTTGCCACGGGTAGTCACGGCAATATTCCGCTGCCGCCCGTCCTTGTTGCCGCGCTGAACCCGTACCAGGCCAGCATGCTCCAAGGCACGTACTGTGACCGACATGGTGGGCGCCCGCACCTGCTCCGTGGCTGCGAGTTCCCCCAAAGTCATTTCGCCGCTATACACCAGCACCGACAACGCGGACAAGCGTGCGGGACTCAGGCCTGAAGCGCGATCCTCGCCGCGAAGTTTTCGCAACAGTCTAATAGCCATGCCGTGCAGCCTGTCAGCCAGCCCGATGTTTGTCTCAACCTGCTTGCGTTTTGTGTTCATAGACATATAGTTAGTTAGACTATCTAAATAATAGCCGAGGCACACATGAATTTCGACTCTGCAGTGGCAGCCATCCAGGCGGGCGACGCGAAACAATTGGCAGCTATCCTGAAGGCACGGCCGGATATGGCCAGTGGTCGGACCGCACAGGGTGTATCGCTATATATGGTGGCGGCTTACCACCACCAACCTGCCCTGCTGACGCTGATTCGAGCGCATCTGAAGGTGCTGGACGCCTTTGAAGCCACAGCGGGTGGCGAACTTAAGGAGCTGCGGCAACGCCTGGAAACGACCCCGGAAAGCCTAATTGGCTGGTCACCCGACGGATTCAACCTGCCGCAGCTGGCCGCCTTCTTCGACCAACCTGATGTGCTGCGGGAACTCGTGCAACGCGGCGCCGACATCGCGGTGCCGTCCCGCAACCCGATGCGCGTGCATGCCATTAACGCCGCTGCCGCAGGCGGTTCGCTGGAATGTGTGGAGATTCTGCTCAACGCCGGCGCGGATTGCGCCGCCGCCGCCGCAGGTCGTTATCACCCGCTGATGTCCGCGGCACACCGCGGTGACGAGCCGATGTGCCAAGTATTGATGAAATACGGTGCCGATACGGCGCAGCAAAACGATGACGGTAAAACCGCGGCTGATTTTGCGCGCGAAGCGGGTCACGAGCATATTGCTGCGCTATTGTCAGGCTAGTAGACAAATTTTGGCTACGTGTATGGAATCAATTGCCGCGATATTGGTCAGAGGGGAAGTACAAAATACGGGCAAAGGTTTACCCGGTAATTCGCAAGGAGACTATGCAGTGCAACAACGTCGTTTTCTACCCATGTTGACCACTTTGCTGCTCGCCGCAGCGGGTAGCGGTTCGTTAATGGCTGCGGGCGGTCCATTAGATTTTACATTACAGAAAGTGACCGACGATATTTACGTCGCCGTCCGTCCCATCGTGAACCGGATTCCGGTTGAAGGCAACGTTACTTTCATCATCAACGAACAAGATGTCGTGGTTGTCGACGCCGGTGGATTTCCGCAATCCGCGCGTAATCTTATTGCGCTACTGGAAACACTGACAGACAAACCGGTCAGCACGTTAATCAACACGCACTGGCACGGGGATCACAACTTGGGTAATCAGGTCTGGCTGCAGAAATACCCGGTACTTGATCTCGTTGCGCATGAGAATACCAAGCTGGCCATGACAGGTCCGGCGATGGATTACGTCGAAGAAGAAGTGAAGCAGATGGATGGCTACAAGGAAGTGCTGCAGCAACGTATTGAAACCGGCAAGTTCCGCGACGGGCGTGACATCGACGCGGAAAGCCTGCAACGCTATAAAACAATGCTTAACGACTTACCGGCACTGGTTAACGCCGCGAGTGAAATTGTCATCACGCCACCAACACGAACCTTTAAAGACAGCCTCATCCTGCAACGCGGTGAACGCAAAATAAAAGTATTTTTTCTTGGCCGTGGCAATACCAATGGCGACGCGATTGTCTACGTTCCGGACCAGGAAACTGTCATCACCGGCGACCTCGTCGTGTTGCCAATCCCTTACGGTTTAAACAGCTTCCCCGAAGACTGGATTCTAACCTTGCAGCAGTTGCGCGACATGAAATGGAAGTTCCTTATACCAGGCCATGGCGCAGTGCAAACCGACGATTTCTACCTTGCCGACCTGCAAGACTTGCTCAAGGAAGTGCGCAAGCAAGTGTACAAGGGTGTTGCGCATGGCTTTGAGCTGGAGAAAATCCGCGAAAATCTCAACCTGGATGAATATGCCGAGAAATTTTCACGCGGCAGTTCGCGCAACCGCATGCTATTCGAGGCGTACTGGAAGCAACCAATCTCGGAATCCGCTTACAAGGAAGCACGCGGAGAACCCATCATTCAATCCGGCGCTGATTAAACGTTCTTTGATTTAGTTAGAATTCGGCATCCTCACTACTGGATACTTTTGTTGTCTGTGACTCAATACGGCCGCGCCAATAGCCACCTTCACTAAAGGCCTGCCAGGCCCAACGGATCCAGCGCAAAACGTTTACAGCCAACCACAGCGACCAGAGCAAAATTACCACCTTGTACGCCCAGATAGAGACCGACACTGACGTGATTGCAGGCAATTCACCATTGATACGATCAGAAAACCAATACAAGGCATTGCCGTAGGAATTATTACCGGCGACGTGCATATCCGGAAAACCCAGCAACGTGGCAGGCACTGCGCTAAATAGCGAAACCAATGCAGTCACGCTTAACACGAATAATCCCAGTTGCATCAGGTTAAAGTTGCTGCGTATTTCGGGCAGCGTCGCTTTTGCACGCCACGCCATAACGTGCAACCAGAATGCCACTAACGCAAACACTGACCAGGACCAGGTGCTTAATCCTAAGCCCAGTAACACCCAGTCATGTGTTCTTAACAGCGTGTAGTTCATGCGGCCCAACAATAAGGCCAGCGCAAGAAATACCAGTAACTCCCCCCAGTAAAGTACCGCTGGACCCACCATTGGTCCGCGCACGAAAAGTATCCATCGGTCCCGCGCAATTTCCATGCTTTGCCGCACGTTGGTTGCACCCTGGTTGAGGTTTACCGACGTACCGCTGACAACATTGCGTGAGTTGATGTTTGCACGCCAGTTGATCTTCACATGATGCCGACCAGGCCGTAGCGGGATGACGATATCGTTGCCTTCCATTTGTACCGGTTGTCCGGCACCGTCAATGGTGAGTTGCTCGACACTGGCATCCTCGGGGAACGACACCAAGTGGCGTCCACCCTGCGTACTGCGGTAAATGAAATTCAAGTCAGAAACGCGTGCGCGTTTGCCAATTTTCTCACTGACATTAACTGAATCGATAGCAAGCGTTTCACCTGGGACGGCTTCCGGGCGCGTAATCTTGACCGTAAGTTGGTCACCAGGGCGTGGACGAAATTCGATAGTCCAGTAATCACCGGTGAAATATTCTTCAGGCAAAGGCAATATTTGCGCCATGCCACTGAATTCGACGTGCCAGGTGGGTGACGCTGTGAATCGCCACGTTTCGCGATACTGGTCGGTGACAGCCGCCTGTAGATTGATTTCGTTGCTACGTGGCAATTCAGATGACCACTGGATACTACGTGTTTCACTACCGAACGACGCCTGCACCGCATCGTCTTCGATCTTGATGCTTTCATCGATCACGGTTTCATCTTGCAGCAACGGTATGGATAGGTTGAACGCGCCTTTTATCGGGGCGACCCGTTGCACGGATGTAAAGAGGTGGAAATCCAGGTCCAGCCTGAAATCTCGCCGGACAGTGACAAAAGTTGGTGCCCGATCAAACTGCAGGCTCGAACTCGTGTCGCCTTCGATGCGTGAACGAACCAGTTCCAGGGCATTGGCAGTTAACCGTTCACGCCGCGTGCCGGCAATTTCCCAACCCGTTCCGCGCGTAATAATTTCACGCGGTCGTAATGGAAACGGCACTTGCAATGTTGCCGTGTCTGGCAAAGGACCTGAAAGCACCACGCGGTGTATGCCTTCGCTCAGGTCTAGGCGCAAGCGGCCCTTATTACCGCGGTATACCCAGCGCCGGACGTTCCCGTTCACGGTGATATCGACAGCCTCCCAACCATTCCGGCTACCTGGCAGCACAACGGCCGAGCGTGCAGCGACATGAATGTCCAGGTTAATGGTTAGCGCATTGTCACTGGTAATGACTTCGGCGGATTCCACCGTGGCGCAATCGGGGACGCATTCCGGCTGCTCCAGTAACCGGTTGCGCAATTCATCCAGCAAGTGCTGTGGCGGGAACTCGGCAGCTACGGCGTCTTGCGGCAGCAATGGCGCAGCCAGCGTTAAGGTCAACAACACAACTGGCAATCTAAAGGATTTAAATTTTGGTTTATCCAGGAAACGTGGTCGGCGCAGCATTTGCGCAAAGCCCAGCAATAACAATGCCAGTCCGACAATGCCCACCAGCCGCAATGCCCGTAGCATCCATTGCGGCAACACCACTAAGCGTATGGTGTCTGACTCAGTCAATGGGCCGTCCCAGCTCAGCCGAACTGAACGCCAACTCCAGTCCGGTTTCCCCTGCCCGGCCTGCACCAGGATGTCAACGGCGTACTTGGTGAAAAGGTCACGCTTTGCAATTCGCCCACCGACTACTTCAACACGTTCTAGCGCGGCGGTTGCCACGGTTTGTGGAACTTTACGCGCGGGAAGATCCTGCATCAGGTCGTCCACCGAAGTCAGCCCGTCGCCTTCAACTTCCGCG
>JAZFYH010000193.1:0-8276 GCA_036443475.1 Gammaproteobacteria bacterium
AGCTGAAAGTGTACGGCCAAGGATGGCATTTGCGCGCAACTGACTAAATGCATTACCGGTAATGAATGCGCCGTCCAGGCGTACGGGAAGATCTTCGTCGCTCAAGTTGACCGTGCCCGCGTAATACGCTGCTAAATCCTCAAAGCTCTTCTGTGTCCGTCGTATGTCCAGGAATTCATGCATTGAAATCTCGGCATTAAAGCGCTCCTTCACGGCATGTTTGCGCTCCACATGCATGATGCGTTCCGGTTCCGGAAACGGTAGCGAATTCAACACGTAGGCTTTTACAGCGGTAAACATGAATATTGTTGCGCCCAAACCCAGGCCAAGCATGGAAATTGAGAGCAGCGTAAAACCAATACTCTTGAACACCGACCGAATCGCATACTTGAGTTCAAACAATATCGAAATCATGTCAGCTCTCCATTATTCGTAACGCAGCGCTTCAATTGGCTGGATACGTGTCGCTTTTCGAGCCGGAATCAAACAAGCCAGCATTGCCACCGCTGCCAGCACGATGCTGACTAGACCAAAAACCACAAGGTCAATTGTGCCAACACCAAATAACAGGCTTTGCATCACGCGGGTTAATGCAAAAGCTGTAATCACACCGCCAAGCACACCCGTGAATACCAGGCGGGCACCCTGCCCAAGCACTAAATTGAATACTTGTTCACGGCCCGCACCCAAAGCCATGCGTACCCCAAGTTCGCTGGTACGTTGTGCAACCGAGAAAGCAAGCACACCATACACGCCGATGACTGAGAGCAACAAAGCGATTCCAGAGAACAGTGCTAACAAAAGCATGGGCGCGCGTCGGCCTTCCAGGGAAATGGCAATGCGCTCATCGATGCTTTTAATGTCATAAAGCGGCTGTTCCGGATCGACGCGAAGAATGACATCACGTACTGGCTGAATAATACTTGCCGGCGGCAAATCGCTCTCTACGATGAAAAACCCGGTATCAATGGTGAACTGTCGATAGGTAAAGTAATACGACTCTTTAGTAATAATGTCTGTAAGTTCGTTAACTTTGGTAGTTCCCACAACACCGATGATGCGCCATTTATTGGTGGCCTCATCATCGCCACGAATCATGCGCTGACCCACCGCGCTCTCATTGGGAAAATGTTTGCGTGCAAATATTTCGTCGACCACGAGAACTTGCTCCGAACCACGGATATCACTAGGCAGGAACAAGCGACCTTCCAACAACGGAATACCCATTGTCTTGAAGTAATCTTCGTCTACCGAGCGTGCGTAACCGTGCGGACCAGGTTCACCCGGTATGCGTTCCTTGCCCTCAAGACGGAATGACGAAGTCCAGTTACTTTGAGAAAACGGCAGGTTGCTGGAATACCCAACGGATTTGGCGCCAGGAATGCCATCCAACTCTTCCAAGGCACGTTCATAAAATCGCGTGTAGTCTTCATTTTCCTGGTACTTGTTGCTGCTCAAATCCAGGCGTACGGTTAACAAACCATTACGCTTGAAACCCGGATCTTCATCCTGGACGTAATAAAAACTCTTGATCAACAGGCCAGCGCCAATCATCAAAGTCACGGCAAGTAAAATTTGAATCACCACCAGCGAGTTGCGCGTCAGGCGCGCCGCCTTGCCGCCAACCGTGCCGCGACCGCCTTCTTTCAAAACGTCGTAGGTCTTGTCTTTAAACTGCGCAAGTGCGGGAAAAAGCCCGAATAACAGCGTGGTCACAACGACCAAAATCATCGTGAACGCGAGTACCGATCCATCAATACCGATTTCAGTACTCAACCTGCTGCGATTGAGACCGAGCAATTCAAGAAATTCAAGGCTCCAGTTCGCCAGCAATACGCCAGCAACTGCGCCAATGGTAGAAATTAGCAAAGCCTCGATCAGTAGTTGTCGGATAATGCGGAATCGGCCTGCACCCAACGCGGTACGTACCGACAATTCCTTTTTCCGTGCGGTCATGCGTGTCAGCATCAGGTTGGCGACGTTCGCGCAGGCTATCAGCAAAACGAAAATGACCACCGCCTGCAGCAACCAGAGCACAGGACGTTCGTCGCCCACCCACTGGTCGCGCAGTGATTTGGCTCGACCCAAGAATCCGCTGCTTCGCAGGAAGGCCGCGAATCCGGCAGCATCTTCATTGCCGGTACTCGAAAGTCGGTCAGCATTAGCTAACACGATAGCTTTGAGCTGGTCGTTAAGCTGTTCAACCGTTGCACCGGGTTTCAGACGGCCGATGGAGGCCGAAAATTCGTTGCCACGCTCGTCATCCGTTTTTTGTCGGTCAGAAAATGCGAATGGCACGTAAACCTGGATTCTATGATTTGGAAACGCAAAGCCTTCGCGCATTACGCCAACGACCTGATAACTGTCACCGTTAAAATAAAGTTCGCGACCTATTATTTCTGGATCGGCACCAAACTGGTTCTGCCAGGTCGGGTTACTCAGGATGACGACCTTTTCCTGGCCAATTACTGCGTCATCGTCAACGAATACACGGCCCAGCAGCGGGGGTTCCCGCAGGGTGGAAAATAATGACGGTGTGGCTCTTAACCCGACCAGACGTTCCGGCCGACCGCTCAAGCCCAGATTGAAGCTCTGCCAGGTATACATGGCCAAATCATCAAGCCCGGCGGCCTGTTCTCTGCGGTCCAGATAGTCCGGAATGGAAGTACCCGCATACTCCAGTCCCATTTTCGGGTCGGAGTTATATACCTGCACCAAGCGCTCACCATCCGTGTAGGGCAACGGCTTAAGCAACAAACCGTTAACAACGCTGAAGATGGCAGTATTCGCGCCGATTCCTATCGCCAGGGTAAGAATAATGGCAATGCTAAATGCGGGGCGGGACAGCAACATTCGCATCCCGAAACGGAATTCCTGTAGCAGACCTGTCATGGCCGTCACCTTATATATGAGTTTGCGTGCTTAGCTGACTGCGAGGCCTTCATCTTCGGCCCGAATGCGATCTGCGGTTTCCTCGTCGACCACGCGGCCGTCAAACATGTAGATTTTGCGATCGGCGTAATCGGCGTACCGCGGATCATGCGTCACCATGCAAATGGTTGACCCTTCTTCGTGCAGTTCCTGCAACAACTTCATGACGGCTTCACCATTCTTGGAGTCCAGGTTTCCGGTGGGCTCGTCCGCCAGCAGGATTGATGGTTTGCCGACCAGGGCTCTGGCCACGGCAACACGCTGCTGTTGACCTCCGGACAACTGGGCCGGGTAGTGTTTCAGACGATGCGCCATACCAACGCGCTCCAATGCTTCAACCACGCGCTCTTTGCGCTCCGACTTGGACATGCCATCCCGGTAAGTGAGTGGAAGTTCAACATTTTCAAAGACTGTCAGATCGCCAATAAGATTGAACGCTTGGAAAATAAATCCGATTTCGCGATTACGAATGCGCGCACGATCGGCGGCACCGATGTCCTCAACTTTGTGCTTATTCAACGTGTAGCGACCTTCAGTAGGTGAGTCCAGCAGACCGAGGATCGATAACAGTGTTGATTTGCCGCAACCTGAAGGACCGGAAATCGCCACATACTCACCCTCGCCTATGGAAAAATGCACGCCGGCGAGTGCGTGGGTTTCAACTTCATCCGTGTAAAAGACCTTGCGAATGTCTTCAAGGTCAATCAATGCATCATTAGCCATGTCTATTCCTCTTTATAATATGAAATTCAATTTACGAAGTTTTGGAAAAATTGCACCCACGCGTGAACAATAAGCAGCGTGTTATCAATCTGCAATTCGAAGTAAGCAAGAATATTTTCAATTGCGTGCATGGTTCTTACCTTTTAATCAAGCTTGATGCGGTCGTAGTCATCCCACACCGACGTATCCGACAGAATGACCTGATCACCTTCTTGTAATCCACCCAGTATTTCGACAACATTTACAGAAGTTTTGCCAAGTTGAACCTGGACGCGCACAGCGTCGCCCTCTTCTTTGCGCAGCTTGAACAATGAAACCGTGGAATTGGCCTGACCGAAGGCAGGACGGCCCACGTATAGGACGTTTTCGAGGCGATCAATTTCTATCGTGCCATCAACGCTTAGATCAGGACGGGCACCGCGCGGTAGTTCACCGTCAAGTTCCACGTCAACCTGAACGGTGCCGTTGCGAACAGCCGGGTCAATACGTAATACGTGTCCGGCGACAATTCCATTGCGTGTATCAATATTTACCGGTTGACCCAACAGAATGTCCTTGGCCTGGGTTTCGGCAACACGCAATTCGGCAATAAGCAGATCGGGTCGCGCAACACGTGCGATATCTGTACCAATGGTGACCTGCTGGCCTTCTTCAACAGTGAGCTCCTGCAATACGCCTGCGATGCCTGCGCGTACTTTGAGGCCCTCTACCAGTTCCGCACGCAATTTCAGTTGGTTACGAAACTGCTCAATGCGAGCTTGCTCTGCACGCAATTGCGCCTGCATGGCATCACGCATCTTTTCAGTGCGTTCAGTTTCGATTTCCAGGCGCTCCTTGAGCTGCTCGGCCAACAACTCGGAACGCTTCCACTGGATTTCGGAAATGATGTTGTCCTGCACCAGTTCCCCTTCTGCATCCGCGGTCAATCGGGCTGATGCGTAATCGCCGCGCACCTCGGCCAGGCGGGCACGCTGGTTGAGTACATCGTTTTCCAGCGTAACTGTGCGCGATACAAAATCCGCTTCGGCGGCATTCAGAGCCCAGCGCGCCTCCTCATTCGCCTGCAGCAATTCCGGATTGGACATTTCGACTAACACGGTGTCGGCTTCCACCACTGCGCCGGGTTTGACCAGCACGCGTTCCACCCGACCCTGGCTGGCGGCGCTGATGAAACGGATTTCCTTGGGGACCAGAACACCTGGACCACGCACCTGGCGCAGCATCTCGCCACGCTTTACTGAGTCAATGAAGACCGAGGCACGGTCGGCAGACGGCGCGGCCGGTTCCAGACCAGACAAAAGTATGAATACAGCAAGCAGCGCACCGGCCGTAATGACGCCAGTGATCCAGCGCTTACGCTGGCGTTTCTGTTTGAGATCTTCGCGTATGATGTCCATGCATTAGATATAAGCAAGGACCGTGCCAATTAGAGTTAAATTCTATAACCGATTGTTTGAATTAATAAAAAAATATAAAGCTCGTTTACTGGTAAGCGATATTTGCCCTAGGATATCCCGGCTTCGTTATGCTTGTCCCATTATTGGGACGACAACTCAGGCGCGTCTTTTCCCTTTCTCACTCATGCCCTAAGAGTAAGGGCCTTGCGGCCCTTGTTGTGAACTACAGTCTGTTGTCAAACGCTGCCGGGCCTGAATTTAACCAAGGCGGCAGCTCAGGTTCAAACCCGGGCTTGATGAATAAAGCCTGGGTTTATCTTAAATTTACACGAAAATAGTCATTCCCTACCCGACCCGTTTTACCGCATAACCCGCAATAATCGCGAGTAGCAAAGTCGGTGACCAGGCCGTCATCACTGGATTTAGGTTGAACACCGCACCGCTGTGCATCAAGGTGTTATTGACTAGATAAAAAGCCACCCCGATCAACATACCCACTACGATTCGCAGCCCAGCGCCCACCGAACGTAATGGCCCGAAAACAAAGGGCAATGCCAACACGACCATGACCAGCACGGACAATGGAATGACAATTCGGGCCCAGAACGCCGTGATGTATTGTGTTGCATTTAGGTCGTTGCGTTCCAGGTAGCGAACATAGTCGTAAAGACCCTTGGCTGAAAGAATGTCTGGTTCAACGACAAACAACTGCAATAATGATGCATCCAGGCGCGTGTTCCATTTCATGCGCCGGATTCTTCGAGTATCCGTCCCGTTCTCACCAAGGGTGGTTTCCTTAAGTTGCAACAATTGCCAGCTGTCGTCATTCAATTCCGCGGACGCAGCATTGATTACTTTTATCAGCCGACCATCCTTGCCAATTTCATACAAGTAAATGCCCTGAAGCCGGTCGGTTGACGTCATTACCCGAATGTTGATGAACAGATTATCGTCTCTTGACCTTGCCCAAATTCCCTGTGAACCGAACAAACTGATGCGATGGTAAATGGCTGCAGTCTTCAGTTGCCGGGCATAAGCCTCGGAATTCGGCGCAACAAACTCACCTAGCAACGCGCAAGCCACGGCAAGTATTATTCCGCCGGTAAGGACCGACTGCGTAAGTCGGGCCATTGAAACTCCTGAGACACGTAGCACAACCAGTTCATTGCCGGACGCGAGGTTTCCAAGTCCCAGTAAAGCGCCGATAAGCACAGCCAACGGAAATAATTCGTAAAGTTTCTGCGGCATACTGAAAATGACGAACTGGAACGCAGCGTATAAGTCATACGAGCCTCCGAGATTGTCCATCTGACCAATGAAAGCAATAAATGCGCTCAAGGCCAGCAGAAAAAATGCCACCATTAGATATCCGCCAATCAGCGTCTTGGCAATATAACGGTCGATCTGGTTCATGCGCGCTTACCTGCAAAGTAATTTTTTCTAAACCAGCCATTCTGCCGTCCAAGAATATACAGACCAATGATTATTACGGTGAAGTGGACCCACCAAAGGCCAACAAGTGGTGGTATATTGCTTCGTTCAACCCAAACCTGCGAAACGCCCAGCAGGTTTGAATAGACCACGTATAAAAGAACGCCCATTGTTACCCGTCCGTATTTGCCTTCGCGCGGATCGCTGCGAGCGAGCGGTACGGCGACCAGTGTCAGCACCAATGCCATCAACGGAGCCGACAATCGCCATTGTAATTCGGCAATGTCCCGGGGATCGTTTGACGTCAGTAAGAGACGAGTCGGGACACTTTCGCGTTTATCGGAATCGTAATTGGGTTGGTCAGGCGTAACGTCGATGCCGTGTTCCACGTAGCGGACTCGCTGGAAGGACGCTTCGCCGGGAATTCCATCGTAGCGATAACCGTTTTCAAGCAACAGGACTCTGCGTCCCGTTTCTGGATCAATTTCCTGGCGACCAGTTTGTGCCGTCACGATAACCAGTTGGTCGCCTCTTTGATCCTGCATGAAAACGTGCTCCAGATTTTTGCCGTCTGCAGAAACGGTTTCCGTGTAGAAAACACCGGCACGATTACGTGATCCTTTGAAACGACCGGATTCGAACTGTCCGAGTTGGGCGTCTTGTTCCGCATTCTTGCGCAATGTAAAACTGGCCTGCGCCGACCAGGGGCCCGCAATAAGCGTAAGCCCCGAGAGCGCGATCGCAAGCAGGATGGCAAGCAGGTAAAGCGGCCGGTAGAGCTCACGCGGACCAGCACCACACGCCATTAATGCCGCCATTTCACTGTCCCGATACAGCCTGCCCAACGTCAGCATGATGCCGAGAAACAGTCCGACCGGGATCAACACAATCAGGTAATGCACGGAGGTCAGTGCTAAAAGGTTAAATACCACATCACTTGGCAGCTTGCCGCTGGCTGCTTCACCCAGAAAGCGGGCAAACTTGTTTGCCAGCAGTATCAACAGCAATACACCAGTAACCGCCAGCCAAGTCTGTGCCGTCTCTTTTAGTATGTAACGGTCGAGGATTCCAAGCTGCAGCATGAATCTGTTTTTTCTCTTTGCCATCAATCGAGTAGAATAGCTCGCTTGTCGCGGTCGGTCAGGATAATGCGGATCAAATTCGTCTCATGGTAACAGGCGCATAGTAATAATACGCCATCCCGCCGGGCCGGTTTCCAGGCATACAGCAGCGGATTCCGAGTAACAGGAGAACGGCATGGAATTTTCCATTAAGTCGGGCGCGGTCGAACGCCTCGGCGGCGATATTACGCTGGTCGGTATATTCCAGGGGATGAAACTCAGCCCCTCAGCCAGCGTATTGGACAAGTCATTGGCCGGAAAGATACGCAAGCAGGCAAAAATTGCCGGCTTCGATGGTCGCCACGGTGAAACACTACGCATACTTGATACAGAAGGTATATCAACCAACCAGATTTTACTGATTGGTTGTGGAAAAGCGGCCGAACTGGACATTGCCGCCTACCGGCGGGTCAACAGCGCCGCAGTTCGCGTGATTCGGTCAACGGTTTCAACTGCCGTGTCCTGCCTGTCTGAACTCAAGGTAACCGGGATCGATCCAAGCGCACGCACACGTCATGCTGTCGAAGCAATATCGGCCGCACTCTACCGTTTCGATGCATATAAAAACAAATCGGCAGGTAAACCCAATTCTTTGAAAAAAGTCGTGTTTGCACTCGATAAGAAAGACGCGACGGCGACCAAAACCGCAATCCGTACAGGCAAGGCCATTGCA
>JAZFYH010000194.1:0-4632 GCA_036443475.1 Gammaproteobacteria bacterium
AAGGTATACAGCATTTCCGCGTTTTCCGATAACGACTTGCCCATGGATTCCCAATCCACCTGGTTTTCAGCGGTGGTACCAGATTGTTGATCGCCAGCCGTCTCTATGCGTGCGCCTTGCAGCTGCCAGCGCAGGGCAAAGTAACGCGCCGCTTCGCGGGCGGTCTTTGCCACGTTGTTTTCTGCGTGGTCAGTGGGCACGATCTCGCCAGTTATCACCCACAGCTTGTGTGACGGATTGTTCTTGGACCAGGCCTGACCAATCAACATGTTATGAGGAATCAACCAGCGTGATTCAACCTTGATTTCCTCGTCGAAGAGCTTGCGCCGATAAACATATTGTGCCACCTGCTCCAGTTTTTCCCTGAACCAGGCGTCGAACTTGTCCTGCTCATTCCCATTACCAAACTGCATGCATTACTCCAACCTTGTGTGTGCCTGTCGAGGCGGCGCAATTTTCCATGAAATCGGCTGTGGACGCCAGCGGAAAATCAGTTGCTTTCGTTGCCGGTTTTGCCATATGGGCCGAGAGCTTGCACCAGGGGTTGCAGGTGGTCGGCGTAGGCCCGCCATCGATTGACCGAGGATTTATAAATAGGTTGCCGCACTTGCGCCACGCTGGCGGTCCTGACGCCCTTTTGGCTTTCATGCGGCGCCAGGCAAGCCTTGTCCCAAGTTAAACCAATGGCTTGAATCAGTTTTTTGGATTCTGCTTCCGGATTTTCAACCAGCGATTCGTACTGCACAGTGTGTATCCGGAAGTCAAATTGTTCTTGCCAGGTATCCATAAGGTCACGGTACATACGGTAGAAACGACCCAATTCTTCAAGCTTTGTCGTATAGAAGTGACTGCGCGCAAAATCATTGAAATAGCAGGACAGGCAGGTATCAAGCGGGTTGCGTAAACAATGAACTATCGTTGCTTTGGGAAACATCGTTACCAGCAAAGGCAGTAACAAGAAATTCGCCAATTGCTTGTCGCACACACGCTCAGCGGTTGCGTCGACCTCTTGGAATGCCGCGAGACAGCCAGCGATGATTTCCTTAAAGTCGTTTGAAGAGATCGACCGCAAATGTTCGGCCAGGGCTTTACCCGATTCTGTTTCTGTTGCACCGATTAATTCAGGGAATACAGTCATTTCGCCACCGCCATTGGCTGCTGGGTGACTGGAAATAATCTGCTCAATTAATGTACTGCCCGATCTTGGCATACCGACAATGAATACCGGCTTTTCACTGTTTGATGCGACAGCTGAAATCTTAGCCAGAAAAGCGGGAGTTACTATTTCTTTAATGCACTCAAACCGTTCTTCCGCCTCGCTGAGATCGGAATTGATCAGATCATGTTTTATTTCGTTCGCTCTGCGGTAATTTTCAAACGCTTTGTCGTGCTTGCCAATATCCGCGTGGGCTTTGCCCAGGGAAAAATGAAATTGATATTTGGCTTTATCAGGCAATACCTCGTAGTACTTCTGGATGTTGTCCAGCGCTTTCCATTCCGGCGCATCATCTGTCATTTTCGTGATGTGCAGCAGTTGTTGCAAAACTTCTACACGAGTTGGTTGAATTTCAAGTGCCGTGCGATACATCTCGCGTGCTTTTTCGATGTTGCCGGCATTGGAATACGCGAGACCCACATTGTGGACGATTGCCACGTCCCGGGGCCTGGAGTGCATGGCTTTTTCAAGCAATTCGATAGCTTCGGTTGTTTTTTCTTTTTCCAGCATAACAACACCCAGGGTGTTGTTAGCAACCGCATTGTCTGGATTAATGCTTAGCAGCGTCTGCGCCTCCTTTACGGCTTCATCGTATTTCCTTAGTTCATATAACATGCTGCAAAGGTTTTCGCGTGGCGTTGGCCAGTCCGGCAGTATCTTAATGGCCTTTGAAAAAACTTTTGCTGCCTCCGCGTATTTGCGTTGCATGGTAAGTGCATTGCCCTGGCAATTGAGAATTTCTGCGTTATCCGGAAATTCTTTTTCTGCATCCTCCAGCACTTGGGCCGCCAACTTGAATTGTCCGGCCTTCGTACAGGCATTCCCCAGCTGCACATGCAGATCAATCCGGGAGCGATCCTTTTCGAGCGCCCGGCGGAACATTGCTATTGAATCGGCATTTCTTCTGGCCGACATCAGCAAATGCCCATAGGTCGTGAACGCGTCGGGGTAGGCGGAAAAACGGCGTATCATCTGCTGGCAGAGTGATTCCGCCTGGTTCAACTTCCCAGCGTGGAACGCCGCAACCGCCTCAGTGATTGCTTGTTCAAGTTCTGCTGGCCTGTGTTGTGTTCCTGTCATACCTGTTTTGGATCCAGCTGCAAAAATTTGTCGTTCATGTTTTCTCCGGGTCCAACTGTAAACCTTCAAACAATGGTCCTAGGTGTTTTTCGTACTTTCGCCAGCGCTGCACAGAGCGCGTATAAATCTTTTGTCGCACTTGTGTCATGCTGGCATTGAGTACGCCGCGCTGCATTTCGTTAAAGCGCAGGCAGGCGTCGTCCCAGGGCAACTGGCAGAAATCGATCATTCTGCGTGCGGATTTTTCCAAGTCCTCAATAACGTCTTCATAAACGACTTCCATTACTTGTTCCGGGAAACGCGTTAACCAAAAGTCCAACATTTCGGAATTCAATCGGTGGTATTCGCCCAGTTGTTTTAAGTCATTTGAGTAAAAGCCTTTATCCGAAAAATCCGTAAAGAAGCAAGACACACAATTGTCAAGCGGGTTGCGTTTACAAACAATGAATCGGGCCGCTGGAAACATCACCCGCATGATGCCAATGTACAAATAACCGGATAACTGCTTGTCGGTAAATATTGTTTTATCATTGATCCGGGTTTCAACACGATTTACATACCGCTTTGCTAGGTCTTCCAGATGTGCGTTTGTTACGGAATGCATAATTTCGGGATATGGCGTGTTCATAATATGTTCTTGCTCCATGACAACGCGCGGAATGCCCAGAAACTCGCCCAGTGCCGACACTTCGGAATGACTGGCAATAATCTGTTCCACCAACGTGGTGCCCGAACGGGGCATGCCGATTACAAAGATCGGCTTGACGTGATCATGCGCGTTGTTGGCAATAGATGAAAAGTCGTTGTCAGCAAAAATCTTCTTTATTTTTCGTACCCGCAATCTGTCGAGGGTAAGATCGGGTTTTTCGATTTCGAAGCGCATGCTGTTGCCCGCGGCGTAATATTCGAATGCCGCGTCGTACTCATCAGCATCATTATTCACTTTACCAAGAGCGAAATTCAGGCGAATCTGGTTTTCTTCGTCCAGCCGGTCTTTGTTTTTGTAGGCTTCATTGAGCATATTCCAGACGTCATCTCCGCGTTTGCTCTTTATCATGTGGGCAAAATCGTGCAGCATGCTCATATCGGTGGGGTTTTCTACGACGGCGTGCTTGAACGCTTCCTTTGCCTTGTCGAAATCACCTGCGGCAGCATAAGTAAGCGCAATACCGTAATTTAAGTCTTTGTCCGTAACACCGCCTTCTTTGGCGATGTTGAAGTGTTCCAACGCTTCGTCGGTCAATTCCTGTTTTAGAAGTGCAATGCCGAGATTCTTGTGAATATTTGGATTGCCCGGAGACGCTTTCAATGCTTTCTTGGCAGCCCGTTCTGCCGCTTCGTAACTGTGCATTTCAATAAGAACACTGCTCAGATTTTCATGGGCGATACTGAATCCCGGATTGATTTTCAACGCCTTGCGGAATGCGTGTGCGGCTTGATCGTTTTTGCCTTGTTGTCGGAAAAGCACGCCAAGATTGCTGTGTGCTGCGGCATTTTCCGGTTGCAGGTCGATAATTTTTCCGTAGCAAAGTGCTGCTTCGGCATATAAGTCGTTGGCTGCTGCGGCATTGGCGTAGGCGCCCAGTATGCTTACGTCGTCGGGGGCAAGTTCAGCGGCCTTGCGAAAGTGGGGCAGTGCGTCATTGCCACTCGCGCGAATCACGTTTGCCAACAACAGATGCGTAGCTGGGTTATCAGCAAAGGTCTGCACAAGTTCCAACGCGGCTTGTTTAGCCTCAGGCAAGCGTCCAGCCCGAAGCAGCAATAGCACTTTGTCGGATTTTTCCTGGGGCAGGTTGGGCTGGTTCATGGTGTTTTCCCGGGTAGCCGAGTCATTATAACCAGCCGGTCAAGGACGGTGTTCACGAGCAAGATAATCATGGCTCTGCATTTCCAGCAGGCGGCTTTGTGTGCGCTCAAATTCAAATTTCAGCCGTTTACCCCGGTACAGCTGATTCAATGGAACAGCCGCAGAAAGCATAAGCTTGACCGACCGGTCATAGAATTCGTCTACCAGTGAAATGAGCCGCCTGACCGGATTTTCTTTCGCTTCGTCCAGCTGCGGTATATCCGAAACCAGCACGGTGTGAAAAAGGCGCGCCAGTTCAATGTAGTCGGTCTGGCTCCGCGGTCCGTCACATATCGCTGTAAAGTCAAACCACGCAATACCCTCGGCCAGACGTATGGTTTCGATATCACGGTTTTCTATCCGAATAGGCTGGTCGCTTTGCCACGTGCCAGTAAAATGTTCAAAGCTGTAAACCAAATTGTTGCGGGCTTCGTCATCCAGCGGATGGTGATAAATTTCCGCGCGTTCCAGTACACGTAGCCGGTAG
>JAZFYH010000195.1:0-3007 GCA_036443475.1 Gammaproteobacteria bacterium
TGACTGCTCTGCTGTAGCGGGTTGCTCTGTCTCAACGGGTTGCACAGCTTCTACGGGTGTCGTTTCCGGTACAGATTCTTCTTCCGCCCAGGTCGGTGAAACAAACAACATTAACGCGACAGATACACCGAATGACAAGTACCTACGCATGGCAACTCTCCCGTGCCTACCCATTAAAACCAGTTTACTCTACCCGCAACACCGCAAGGATAAATCCACTATGTGGACGGTTTACATAATTCGTTGCGCGGACGGCAGTCTTTATACCGGTATTACCAAGGATGTTGAGATGCGCCTGGCGCAACACAACTCCGGGCGCGCAGCCAAGTACACGCGCACCAGGCTGCCCGTTGAACTGGTTTACCGGGAAGACGTCGCTGACCGCGCCACTGCGCTTAAACGCGAACACGCCATTAAGCAATTACCGAAAGAAAAAAAATTACAGCTGTTTGCAGGCAATTAGTAACCCGCCGTTAGGCGGGTTTTGCTTGTCAGTCTTCTGGAATCGGTGGCGGTCCGTCGGACAAATAACCTTCGTATTCCTGGCCTTTCCTGTCTTCGTTAAATTCCTTGCGAATGGCCCGGCGTGCATTCGGATTGGTGTACAGATCAATCATGGTTGCAGCCAGCGACTTCGCTGCATACACCATACCTTTATGACCAATGGACATGCCGCCGGTTGCCACCACCGGCCAGGCGTGCCAGGGGGAATCATAAGGCGCAGTCGCTACGCTCAGGTTCAAAGTCGGGACCGTCCAGCTGACGTCGGCAACATCTGTGGAACCGCCCTGCGGATCAGGTGGATTTAAATCCAGGGGTTCCGCTGTGGTTTTCAGACCGACGGTTTCCTTACCTGTTGCCTGTTGAATTTCTTTTGCGAATTTCTGTTCGTCACGTGTAAATGCAATCGGTCCTAGCCAGTCGAAGTTCGCCTGGATGAGTTTTGCGCCTTCAATATTTACCAACATTTCATAATCGCCGTAATCGACACTGAGTTCGCCGGTTGTGCCGGTGGCAATAGCCGCGCCTTCAACCATTTTTCGTGCGCGCACGATTAAATCATCTACACCCTGGTGATCTTTATCGCGCAACCACAGCCACAGCACGGCAGTTTCGGGAATCACGTTAGGTACATCACCGCCCTGCTTGATCACGTAATGCATGCGCACGGTCGGCTGCACGTGTTCACGCATCTGGTTCAACGCAAAGGTAAACAATTCCAATGCGTCGAGGGCGCTGCGACCGTTCCAGGGATCGGCGGCAGCGTGAGCACTTTGCCCATGAAAGGTCACCGTCATGTCAGCCAGGGCCTGTGAGCTTTCAGTATCGGCCAAGGTCCGGTCATCCGGGTGCCAGGCCAGTGCGATGTCGACATCGTCAAACAAACCTTCACGCACCATGTACAACTTGCCACCCACGGCTTCTTCCGCCGGCGTACCGTAAAACCGGATCGTGCCTTTCAGCTTGCCGGCTTGAATCAGTTCCTTGATGGCGACTGCCGCACCCAGGCTGCCTGGTCCGAACAGGTTATGCCCACAACCGTGACCCGCAGCCCCTTCCTCGTGTGCCTGCTTGAAAGAGGTGGGTGTTTGCGACAAACCCGGCAAGGCATCGTATTCGCCCATGATGCCGATGATCGGTTTGCCTTTGCCGTAACTGGCGATAAAAGCCGTCGGCATGCCGGCCACGCCACGCTCCACCTCGAAACCCTGCTCCTCGGCATAATTTGCCAGAGCTGCGGCGGACTGGTGTTCGTGCAGAGCCGTTTCAGCAAACTCCCAGATCTGCTGGCTTAAATCGATCATCCGCTCAGCCTGACGGTCAACGCTGGCCACGGCTTGCTGCTTCAGTTCTTCGCTGGCTGTGGCAACGGCAGGCAAAAGGTGGGTCACGGCAATGGTAAAGGCAATTATCAGGCGGCGGTTCACGTGCAATACCTCATGCAGGGTTGGTCAGACCCCGCATTGAAGCACATCGTGATTGCTCAATAAAATAGGCCAGGTCAGTTACGGTTTTTGGGTGCGTTTTTTGTATCCAGTGCATCATGCGCCGCTTCGAGCATGATCAACACTTCACAGGGTTTCATGTGGCTGAGCAACGTGCCGGTACGCAAACGCAGCCATTCAATGTTCGGGTGAAATTCCTGTCGTGGCAGACTGTTGATGGCCTTGATGCTGGCCAGGCATTCGCCTTCACCACGGGCGCGGGCCAATGACTGGGCGTCCAGTTTCGCCGCGGGGTGTCGATCCGCAATATCAATGAATAAGGGCGAATCTTCGGCAAGCGCCGGTAACGGCAGGAAAAAGATTAATAACATCACAGCATTGCGGTTCATGGTCGTGCCTCGTGTACATAAGCATGTTCAGTTGACCGTTTACGCGCGCATTGGTTGCCGACGCACTGCACAATACGCATTGCTTAGGTATGCTGATGTTCTTGACGTGATGAGGTGTCGCCATGCGTACGCTGAAATTATTTGCCCTGTCACTGCTTCTCATCGGCTGCACGGACTCTACGCCACTTGTCATCGAACCCGAATACAATCTCGTCATTCGAAACGGCTTGGTATACGACGGTACGGGCAGTGATCCTACGATGGCCGATGTTGCGATAAACGGGGATCGCATCGTTTCGGTTGGCACCGATTTAGGACCAGGCAAAACTGAAATAGACGCCAGCGGTCTTGCCGTCGCGCCGGGTTTTATCAACGTTTTGTCCTGGGCGACGGAATCACTAATCGCCGACGGGCATTCACAAAGTGATATCCGGCAGGGCGTAACACTGGAAGTGTTTGGTGAAGGCTGGTCCATGGGGCCGTTCAACGAACAAATGAAACAAGAAGAGCAACAAGAACAGGGTGACATCAAGTACGACATAACCTGGACAACCCTGGATGAGTATCTGGAATATCTTGTTGCGCGCGGTATTTCGCCCAACGTGGCGTCGTTCGTGGGAGCCACGACGGTTCGCATACATGTGCTCGGCTACGAAGACCGTGCGCCTACTG
>JAZFYH010000196.1:0-14504 GCA_036443475.1 Gammaproteobacteria bacterium
TGCAGGCAATTCTCAAGGCCTGGCCGGACGCTGAAACAATTAATGTGGCGGAAGACCCGGCTGGTGGTTGATTTAGAGTATGTCCGAAGCATGATCCGCCAGACGTGAGCGTTCACCACGTAGTAACGTAACATGACCGGAATGTGCCCAGTGCTTAAATCGGTCGATGACAAATGTTAAGCCGGAAGTTGTTTCAGTCAGGTAAGGTGTATCGATTTGGGCAACGTTTCCAAGGCAGACAATTTTTGTTCCAGGGCCGGCCCGCGTGATCAGCGCTCGCATCTGTTTCGGCGTTAGATTCTGTGCTTCATCAAGTATGATATAGCGATACAGGAATGTCCTGCCTCGCATGAAATTCAAGGATCGGATTTTTATCCGGTTGCGTAACAAATCATTGGTTGCGGCCCGGCCCCAGTCACCGCCTTCATCGGTTTTGGTCAAAACTTCGAGGTTGTCCATCAAGGCGCCCATCCAGGGCGTCATTTTTTCTTCTTCGGTGCCTGGCAGAAAACCTATGTCTTCGCCTAGCGGTACCGTAACACGAGTCATGATTATTTCCCGGTAACGGTTTATTTCCAAGGTCTGCGCCAACCCGGCAGCAAGAGTAAGCAGCGTCTTGCCGGTGCCCGCGGCACCTAACAGTGAAACAAAATCCACTTTGGGATCGAGCAGCAGGTTGAGCGCGTAATTTTGTTCCCGGTTGCGTGCATTAATGCCCCATACTGTATGGCGGGGGCCGCGGTGTTCGGTAACCAGTTCCAATACCGCAGTTTCATTTTCTATCGAGTTGATCTTAGCTTCGATGCCGCCTTCACCTTCCACCACCAGCATCTGATTCGGGTACCATTCCTGCACGCGCGGGCCGGTGATTTTATAGAACGTGCGGCCAGCTTGTTGCCAGGATTCCATCTTGGTCGAATGCTGATCCCAGAAGTCCTGTGGCAGGGTTTCCACACCGGTAAACAGCAGGTCCAGATCATCGAGTACCTTGTCATTGAAATAATCTTCGGCATGAATGCCAAGCACGGCCGCTTTGATGCGCAAATTGATGTCTTTGGAAACCAGGGCAACTATTCGTTTCGGATATTCTTCCTGCAGCGCTAGTGTAATCTCAAGGATGCTGTTGTCCGGTTTATTGCCTGGCAGGCTTTCCGGCAGCATGGAGGGCAATGGTCGCGTCTGAAAAAATAAACGACCCGCCTGGGTACTGGCCGCACCTGCAGAATTTGTCGGGGACGGTAAAGGCAGGCCTGCATCAATATCCTTTTTGCTGGCATTTTTCATTAGTTCGTCGAGAAAACGTGAAACCTGGCGAACGTTACGCGAAGTTTCGGACAGGCCTTTCTTGCCTGCGTCAAGTTCCTCGAGTACAACCATGGGAAGAAAAATGTCGTGCTCCTGGAACCGAAATATTGCTGCGGGGTCGTGCATCAGGACATTCGTGTCCAATACAAAAAGTCTCGAATCTGTTTCTGGTGTGTTTGCCATCCGTTTTTCGTAGCTCCTGGCGTTATAGCTCGTCTATTGCGTTTAAGACATTAGACACATGTCCTTTTATTTTTACCTTGCGCCATTCTCCGCGCAAGATCCCTTTATCGTCAATCAGGAAGGTGCTTCGTTCGATACCACGAACTTTCCTGCCATACATGTTTTTCATTTTTATTGCGTCAAACAACTGGCAAAGTTTTTCGTTCGGATCAGATATCAGATCAAACTGGAATTTGTATTTTTTACGGAAATTCTCATGAGAAATCAGGCTATCGCGAGAAACACCAAGAATATGAGCACCACGAGAACGGAATTTCCGATACGCTGCCTTGAAATCCAGACCCTCCATCGTGCATCCTGATGTGTTGTCCTTGGGATAAAAATAAATGATCAGTTTGCTGTCTTTGAAATCCGTTAATTTTATTTTTTTGTCGCCAGAAACGGTTGCAGAAAATGCAGGTACTTTTTTGTTTAATGCAGTTCTCGCCATATACCAGACTACCTTATTGTTTGATGGGTTCCAGGATTGCGTCGATATTCAACTGGTCACAAAATTCCATGAATTCTTCTCGTAGCGTTGCGATGTGCATTTGCGCCGGAACGTTAATGGCAAGCTGCATGGCAAACATTCCGGTTCCTGTATTTAATGCGGTGTATGCCCTGGCAGACAATTCCGAGATACTGATTTCACGGTTCGCGCAAAACGTGATCAACTCATGTAACACGCCGGGTTGGTCTATACATACGGCATCAATCGCATAGGGGACCATTTCCTGGGCAAACGCGCGCGCATCAGTGCGAGAAGAAACCAGTTTTACACCCAGCTTTTCTGCAAGTTTTTCCATTCCGCTTTCGAATCTCGCCAAGCTGTCCCAGCTACCCTCGGCGTGACACATAATGGTTATCTGGCGACCCATGGTCGAGGTTCGTGTTTCAATTACGTTGCAACCGCTGTCACGGATATAGCGGGTAATACCGTGCAGGACTTCCTGGCGATTTTCACCAAGTACGGAAATGACAAGTGACTGTTGTTGGGAGGTTTGTCGGGGGTTTTTCAAGTCGCTAACCCTTTAGTAACTTGGAGTGTAAAACGTTTGTTTTAAGCTGCAAACCTGTTGCCGATAAAGTGTTTATACGAATCTAATTCTACGTTGCAGCGTGGATTCGCTACAGACTCGATTCTACACTCCAAAGCGATTTCCATACGGACTCGATTCCACGCTATAGCCACAGTATCGAAGCGGATTGAATCCACACTTTTGGCTTGTCATGCACACACTCGGGCAAGTACCATCCCCGCTTCGCAAATCGGAGGCCATATGCTCAGAGGCAGTATCGTTGCACTGGTGACGCCCATGTTGGAGGACGGTTCGCTAGATCTTCCAGCATTGCAGCGGCTGATCGATTGGCACGTGACTCAGGGTACGGATGGAATTGTCATTGCCGGAACAACCGGGGAAGCGCCGACTCTCAGCACGTCGGAACAATTGACGCTTATTTCACATGCTGTGGGCGCCGCTGCAGGGCGGGTCCCGGTTGTTGCCGGTACGGGCTCGAATTCGACCCGGGAAACAGTAGAACTGACTCGTGAGGCAGCACGCCTGGGTGTTGAGGCGGCTCTGTTGGTTGTGCCGTATTACAACAAACCGACCCAGGAGGGGCTATACCGGCATTTCGCGCAGATTGCGCGAAGCATCGAGTTACCGCAGATTCTTTACAATGTGCCCGGGCGAACCATTACGGACTTGGAGCCTGAAACCATTTGTCGGCTCGCTAAAATTCCGGGCATCGTTGGCATCAAGGAAGCGTCAGGAGATCTGGCCCGTGTGGCCCTGTTAAGAGAGGGTACCCGGCCCGATTTCCTGCTATTGAGCGGTGATGATCCTTCGGCATGTGAGTTCATGCTGGCAGGGGGCGACGGCGTCATTTCGGTCACGGCCAACGCCGCCCCGGCCGCCATGCACGCCCTATGTGAGGCCGCCCTGAGCGGCCACGCCGAAGAGGCGGAGACCCTGGACAAAGCGCTTGTCGCGCTGCACGAAGGACTGTTTTTCGAATCAAATCCGATACCTGTAAAATGGGCACTACACCGCATGGGACAGATAGGTCCTGACCTGAGGCTGCCGCTCACACCTTTAAGCGATAAATACCATTCCAAGCTGGATGCGATACTAAACGAGGCAGGATTGCTTTGAACTCCCAACGAAGAAATTGGCGATACGGGTCAATGATAGTTCTAATTGCGGTGGCACTGACCGTGTCGGCCTGTGGTGGCAAACGCAAGCACCGGCGTGAATGCGGCAAGATTCAGGCCTATGAGCTTGCACGCACAGCACCCTCGCTTTACGTGCCGGAAAATCTTTCCCGACCTGACCTGGAAACCACGCACACCATCCCCGCGCTGGGTGCCGACGGTCAAACGGGAATATGCATGGCGCGTGCACCGCAAACCCTATCACCTGAAACCATGGCATTGGTGTTAGAAAAAGATGACGTAAAGTCACTGGTGAAGCAGGCCAAAGCTGAGGCCAAGGTACGCAAAAAGGCTCAGAAGGCTGAGCGAAAAGCTGCCAAACAACGCCGTCGCCGCGGCGAAGACTCCGAAACTGAAGACGCGGATTCTTCCCAGGCGAGCGGTGAACCTGCGCAAGACAACGAATAGTTACGGTTAATTGCATGCAAAAAAAGCATGCGCTAACCTTGCGCCCCCTAAATAGGGGGCGTGGAGAGGTGCCGGAGCGGTCGAACGGGCTCGCCTGGAAAGCGAGTGTATCCATACATGGGTACCGAGGGTTCGAATCCCTCCCTCTCCGCCAGTTCGCAAACGTTTAGGTTGTGGTTTATTGAAGGCAACAGCGGGCGATAAGAATGCTGGCGTATCGGCAGCTCCGCGCGGGGAAAGTGGTTGTAAACAGTTATTTCTCGGCCGCTTGGCCCTCTCCGCCAGTTCGCAAACGTTTAGATTGTGGTTTAGTGAAGGCAACAGCGGGCGATAATAATGCTGGTGTATCGGTAGCTCCGCGTAAGGGAAGTGGTTGTAGATAATTATTTCTCGGCCGCTTGGTCCTCTCCGCCAGTTACTGACCAATGTTCCATGGTTGCCTGCGCCGGTCTTCCCGCGACGACCTCTTGTGAATCCCGTCAGGCCTGGAAGGGAGCAGCGGCAGCAAGCAGGTCGGGTGCCGGGGCCTGGCTGGCGCAGGCCGCCACCCACGGACACGTGTGGTAAAGTAAACCGTCATCTAATTTGAACCTGCATGTAAAAATCATCCATGAGTTACCAGGTACTGGCGCGCAAGTGGCGACCTCGCAATTTCGGCGAAATGGTCGGGCAGGAGCATGTGCTCAAAGCTTTAATCAATGCGCTGGATTATGACCGGCTGCACCATGCTTTTCTGTTTACAGGCACTCGCGGGGTCGGTAAGACAACGATTGCACGCATTCTTGCCAAGTCCCTGAATTGCGAACAGGGCGTCAGTTCATCGCCATGTGGTATATGCAGTGCGTGTACGGAAATCGACCAAGGACGTTTCGTTGACTTAATCGAAGTTGATGCCGCTTCACGTACCAAAGTAGATGATACGCGAGACCTTTTGGAGAATGTGCCATACGCACCGACTTGCGGTCGCTACAAGGTGTACCTGATTGACGAAGTGCACATGCTGTCCAACCATTCTTTTAACGCATTGCTGAAGACGCTCGAAGAACCTCCTCCACACGTCAAATTTCTGCTGGCTACAACTGAACCGAAAAAATTACCGGCGACAATTTTGTCGCGTTGCTTGCAGTTCAATCTCAAGCGCTTGTCAACACGCATGATTGGCCAACAGCTCGAAAAAATTTCAGCGGCTGAAAAAGTTGAAACCGAAGGTGCTGCAATCGACCTGCTAGCTGCGGCTGCCGATGGCAGCATGCGGGACGCGCTTAGCCTTCTGGATCAGGCAATACCGTTTGGCGGCGGGAAACTACACGAAATTGATGTTCGGTCAATGCTAGGCACAATTGATGCTGGTTTCAGTGGATTGCTGTTAGCCGCACTTGCCGACAGTAACGCCGGTGAAATCATGGCGGCGATAACAACAATTGACGAGCAATCAGGTAATTACCTGGGTGCGCTGGACGAAATTATTGATCATTTCCACAAGATTGCGATCATTCAGCTCGTTCCTGGTAATGACCTGTCGACGGGGATTCACGAGGACCTCGAGGATCTTGCTCAAAAATTGTCACCTGAAGACGTACAGCTCTACTACCAGATTGCTTTAAACGGACGCCGTGACGTGGCGGGCCTACCTGACAGTCGGGTTGCATTTGAAATGCTGATGTTGCGCATGCTGGCATTCCGACCGGTCAGCAGTAATACCCACGGCAGACTTTCGGAGGCGTCGACTCCTGTCAGCAAGAAACACGATGAAACTGACGTGTCGCCTGCAAAGGATCCATTTGAAACGGCTGCACAGGATTGGGACATCTTGGTCGCTCAAATGAAGCTGCGAGGCGCGGCAAGAGAACTGGCTAGCAATTGCGAATTCCTTGATAGGAAGGATCAGACATTAAGGCTGCGACTGGCTCGGGAGCATGAGCAGCTATTGTCGGAGGCAACAGTAAACCGAATCGAAGAGTCCTTACGCAGTATATATCCGGGCAAATGGCGGTTGAAAATCGAGCTTGGACAGGTTCAATCAGAAACACCCGCCAAGGCAGCGGAAAGAGAACGTGATAAAAAAATCGAACGGGCACGCGAAGTGCTGGAAAGCGATCCCAATGTCAACGCCTTGAAAGAGGCTTTTAATGCCGAATTGCAAAGCGACAGCGTACGACCTGTGGATTGACCCGCATGGACTGGAGATAAGGACAAAACATGAAAGACGGATTTGGCAACCTGATGCAGCAGGCCCAACAGTTACAGGAAAACATGCAGAAAGCGCAGGAGCAACTCGCGGACCTGAAGGTTGAGGGCAACGCAGGCGGCGGCATGGTCAGGGTGTACATGAATGGCTTGCGTGAGGTAAGCAAGGTCGATATCGACACATCGGCGACACAAGATATTGAAATGCTTGAGGACTTGGTGGCTGCTGCATTCAATGATGCCCTTCGTCGGGTCGAAGAATGCACGCGCGAAAAGTTCGATAGCATGACCGCAGGTCTTGGTACTCTGCCGTCTGGCTTCAAGCTCCCGTTCTGATTGCAATGAGTTTTTCTCGACACGTTGATGCACTGGTCGATTCCCTGCGTTGCTTGCCTGGAGTAGGGCAGAAAACCGCGCAACGTATGGCGTTTCATCTTTTACAAAGAGATAGAGATGGGGCGATAGGACTTGCTAAAGCGCTGCAACAGGCCATAAGCGAAGTGCAACATTGCAAGCACTGCCGGATGTTTGCGGATTCAGACGAATGCCGGATTTGTGCGTCGTCCTCAAGGGATCAGGACTTGATATGCGTAGTCGAGACACCCGCTGATGTACTGGCTGTTGAGCAATCTACTTCATTCAGGGGGCGTTACTATGTTCTTATGGGGCATTTGTCACCTCTTGATGGCATAGGGCCACGGGAACTTGGACTTGAAATGCTTGAATCACGTTTTGCCGAGGGCGCGATAAAGGAAGTCATTCTTGCGACCAATCCAACGGTCGAAGGTGAAGCAACGGCGTCATATCTTGGACAGCTGGCAAAAAAACACAAAATTCGCGCAACACGAATCGCGCATGGCGTACCAATAGGCGGTGAGCTGGAGTACGTAGATAGCGGAACTCTGGCTCACGCATTTAGCGGGCGCCAAGAAATGCCATAAAAATGCCGTGTTCCACCCGCTGGTGCAACACGGCATTTTCAACAAGACGAAAATTCATTAATTAAAGATTGATGTCCGTTGCCCTCAAGATTGCGGAAGCTAGGGGTTCATCTGTCTCAGCAGCTTCCGCAATTCGGTTGTAGGTGTCCACGTCAAGCCCGGCATCTATAATAATCGACTCGGCGTGCGCATCAGAAACTTTTTGGAAGCCGCTACTGCTGTCGATTTTTTTTAGTTGCTGGTAAGCCTTGGCAAAGGCAACGATTTCGGCATTTTCAAACCCCTGTCGACTTTGTTTCATTCCTACGGCACGAGCGCGCACGTAATCCAGCAGCTTGGTTTCATTTTCTGCCAGGGTATCCTGACTAGTGACACCACGAATCATAGCGCGGATTTTCCCTTTAGATACGGTATTAATGTTGTAAATGGGTCCGTGGTATACCGTGTACGGTGCCATTTCACGGTGGTTCCGAAACAACCGACGCTTGCTATCCTGAGCCCAGAAATGAAATGTGCGATTCGTCGCGCATTGCAAATGCTTACGAACACGACTACGGATATTGTTGTAGAAACGGCAGACTATCTTGTCGGCGTCTTCAAATCTTTCGCTCCTGGAGCGGGAAAGACCCAGACGCATCGTGCGATAAGCCATTTCACGGCGCAATTGCTCGCTGACAACCAAAGGCTCAAACTTATATATGTTGCCGGCTATGTTTTCGGGAACAACGGGATTCTCCTGCTCAAGGTCTTTTAGCGCAGTACCCACCGGTTCAAGAATGTCCTGGGGTTGCGCGGTTGCGGCGAAGGCAGTTATGGGAGTAAGGCAAAGTCCAAGAACAAAAGAGAGGAGTTTTGTTTGCATGACATGCCTCCTGATAACCATTAATTAGAATTGTTTAGCCAACAACGCACGAGCAATGGCATCGTGCAATGTCCTGTCTTTCTCAACGTCCGTAGCGAGCCTGTTGTAGGAGTCAATATCCAATCCTGCGTCGACAATTGCGCGTTCGAGATCAAGGTCTATCTTCTGCTGCAACTTACGCTGGTCTGAAGGAGAACCCGCAAGCAGGATTTCCTGTTCATATTGCTGGGTGATCGACTTCACTTTGCGGTAAGCGTTGACGAATTTCACCAACGTATCCAGATCATGGCCCTGTGCGCTGCGTTGAAACCCTATTGCGTCCTTGATCAAAAATTCACGCAGGGCATTCTCGTTGCTTACCTTGCCTGACTCCGACTGTCTGACCTTACGCATCTCCAGGTTGAATTCGGCCCGCGCGATTCCCATTACCTCTACGATTCGACCAGGCTGCACAAAATACGGCGTCAGGTTATCGTACTGCACCGTGTACACGCGTTTCGTGAATTCTGTGCGCCAAAATTCCCAGGTTAGGTTTGTCGCGCATACCAACCGGTTAATGTGGCTGCCGGTCGGAATCCGCCATTGGCAAACCACCTTGTCTATATCTGCAATTCGGCCACTACGTGCCCTGTGCAATCCGATATCGATAAGACGTAAGGCAAGCTCGCGTTTTCGTTCTGTGGTTACAACAAATGGCTCAAGCGCGATGGTCTCCTGGTACTCAGCAATACGACCGGGTTGACCGCTACGAAATTGTTCAAGTTGTGACTGTGTCAGGGTGTCCTGGATATCAATGAGCATTTCAAGGTGCAACAACTTGATTTGGTTTTCCAGCTCAAAAACGCGTTGTGCAACCGACTTGGTTACACTCTTGGTGGTGTCATTTGCGCCAAGGACTGAATCAAGATGGTTGAGTTCTCGATCCCGCTCCACTTTTAATGCCCGGACTTCAACCTGGGCCAGATTCGCAATACGAAGAATGTCCTGGCGCTGTTTTTCACTCAGGTTTATCTCGTTGGCACGTTCGAGAATTTCCACCGGCGGTGGGAAATGTTCCTGAATTTGCAGTTCATTTTCTGCAGCAAGAACTGACCCTGCAGCAAGCAGGATGACAAAAAGTATCCACTTACCTTTATTGTGTCTGGCCATGGCCTTTTGCATCCATCTGGTTAACATTCTTGCGACGATCATTTGCAGTGTTGAGCGTATCCACGGACAGTAAATTGTCTGTGGGTGAATTCCATACATCCTCAAAAATTGTCATATCAATCGTGTTTACGAAGCGCAAATTCCCCTGCGCAGGCGAATCCACATTGGGTATTAGCTGCCCAACCAAGAACGCGGCCATTACGACTGCTGTTGCACCTACGGGCATGAATACGGATTGCATGTCCTGGGCGCCGAATAGCGCAATGAAGCGCGCCTTGAGCCAGATACGCCAAAATGATGGAACCCGAACATGCCGGTCAAGATCGCGGCCTGCGTGGCGCAATATCGCTTCCAGTTTTATTTCCCTGTCTGTCTTGTTAGTCATTTTCGTCAATCAAATCCTTCAGCTCTTTCGCAAGATTTTGTTTGGCGCGTTCATAATGGGTGCGCGCAGTCCCCAGAGTGAGACCAAGCACTTCTGCAGCTTCAGCAATACTCAGGTCTCGAAAAAAAACCAATAGTGCAACTTCCCTTTGCCGGGTCGGTAACTGATCAATCGCCGTTTTTATTTGTCGACTTTCGGTCGGATCATCTACTCCCTCGCTACCTAGTATGTTAGCTGCGTAACTTTCATCCAGGGGAACTTCCCGGTAGCGTTTCCTGCGTGTTTCACGGACTACGTTGCGGATAATGCCGAATAACCAGGTTTTCAAAGCGGCCTCGCCGCGAAATCTGGCTGAACCGTCCAATATTCTCAAGTATGCGGTCTGAACCATTTCTTCCGCCTCGGTCGAATTGTAATCAGACAAGTGCAGTGCCCAGCGATAAGCCTCGGCGTGCAGTGCCGACAATTCCCGGCCCGATACTCGGCGCCCACCCGCGCCGACCGGTGAACTGTGACTCCTGCTATCGTCAGGCATGCTCCACCGCTCTTATGGGTAGGTGGCCTGCTGAGGACAGGCATATGACAGGCTACAACTGTTTCGCTTCATATTGCGCTTGCATGATACGCACCATTCCGCGGTAACTGTCATGGCGTCGGGTCAATAAACGGCCTTCCTGCACAGCTTTTTGCACGGCACAATCAGGTTCGGCCACATGTGTGCAATCACTGTATTTACAATGTTCTGCAACTCCTTGAAATTCAATGAAATAGTCTTTCAGTTCTGCAACGGGCATCGGCCACAGCATAAAGTCACGCACGCCCGGCGAATCCACGAGATCACCCCCAAAAGGCAGTGGGTACAGTTGGCTGCTAGTTGTCGTATGGCGGCCCTCATCGCGGGCTGTGGATAGGTCAGCAATGCGTACTGCCGCATCCGGCAAGAGCCAGTTGACCAGCGATGATTTTCCGACCCCGGATGCACCAATCAGTGCACTGAGCTTGTTTGTCAGTAATCGTGAAAATTCCTCCAGGCCAGTATTTGATTGAACACTGACCTGTATGGTTTGGTGCCCAAGCGTCGCATATTCCGCAAGAAGCTTGTTCGTTTCCTCGCTACTAACGGAATCCAGCAGGTCTATCTTGTTGAAGACGATTATGGCCTCGATACCGGATGCGGCAGCGGCGACTAAGTACTTGTCTAGCATAAAAATATCCAATGCTGGCTGGCTGGCGGTTACTACCAGTAATTGGTCAAGGTTCGCGGCCAAAGGTTGTTTGCCGCGCCGGACATCGTATCGACACAGAGTGTTGCGGCGGTCATGAATGTGCCGGATTAAGCCAACATCGTCATCCAGTGCAACCCATTGCACGCGGTCTCCCGCTACCGGGAGCAATTTTCTGCCCTTGACGATACAACGTATGCGATCACCATTATTGTCTTCTACCAGGAATTGGCGTCGCTGGTTAACAATGACACGGCCTTCAGCCACGTTTCATGTTTCCGTAACTTGCTGTAAATGAGAAATCCGTGTAATTGCCGGTGGATGGGAATCGTAGAACGCAGAATGTAATGGATCAGGCGTCAAGGTGCTGGCATTTTCACGGTACAAGGACACCAGTGCGCCGACCATATCATCACGTTGCGCATGTTGTGTGGCATAGATATCTGCTTCGAATTCGTGCCGGCGCGAATACCACGATCCAATCGGCGTAAGGAAATACATAAATACAGGTAACACCAGGATAAATAATGCCAGTGTTGTATGGTTGCTGGGTTGATCAATTCCCAGACCAGAATAAAACCATGATTGTCCAGCCAGCCAGCCAAGCAGCGCAAGGATAAGAAAGGATGCAATAAAACCCAGGACCAGCCGTTTCCTAACGTGGCGCAGGCGAAAGTGTCCCAGTTCGTGTGCCAGCACCGCCTCGATTTCATCAGGTGACAGCGTTTCCACGAGTGTGTCAAAAAACACAATACGCTTATTATTGCCTAAACCAGTAAAATAGGCATTGCCGTGGGCGGACCGTTTTGAGCCGTCCATGACAAAAATGCCCTGACTCCGGAAACCGCAGCGATTAAGCAGCGCTTCAATTTTTTGCCGAAGGTTTTCATCCTGTAACGGCTCAAATTTATTGAACATAGGCGCAATAAATGCCGGCCATGCCCAGGTAATAAATAATGTAAACACTGACCACATTATCCACAGGTAAAGCCACCATAAGCTGCCGGAATTTCGCATAAACCAGAGTGCTGCCAACGCAAGAGGTACGCCGAACAATAGCAATAACATCATTCCCTTGAGGAGATCTGAAACGAAAGTTCGCACCGTGGTGCGATTAAATCCAAAACGTTGTTCCACGCCAAACGTTGACCAGATTGAAATGGGCAAGTTCACAAGTGCGCTGATCAGGAATAGACTAATCAGGACGGCTGCTCCAGCCAGCAAATCGTTAGATATCGATCCGGACAAAGTTATATCTAGAAAAGCGAGCCCGCCCCCCAGGGTCCAGGCCAGCAGCACAAGGCTGTCCAGGGCAATCCCAATACGCGCAGGTAACGCCCTTGCACAAGTGTAATCAGCAGCTTTTTGATGGTCGGCAAGCGAAATGGATGTACTAAACGGATCGGGCACGCGATCGCGGTGAGCGCTCACATAGTTAGTCTGTCGAAACGACAGCCATAGCCGGGTAATTACAGTCAGCACAAGCAGGCCGACGAAAAATATTGAAAAACCAGTCATTTCAAGTCCATGTCGGGTTAGCGGCCACATAGACTAGCGTCTGCTAATATGCCCGGCAAGCGCCAGCGGAAAAGACATAATGACTCAAAACGCGGACAACTTGATCTGGATTGATCTGGAAATGACCGGTCTGGACACGCAGAAAGACCAGATCATCGAAATTGCCACCATTGTTACAGACCAGCATCTTGGGATTTTGGCCGAAGGTCCGGTTGTGGCTGTTCACCAACCGGATTCACTTATTGACGCCATGGACGATTGGAATACGCGACAACATGCTCATTCCGGACTTGTTGAACGGGTCAGGCAAAGCAGTGCGGGCCTGGCTGAAGCCGAACGAATAACCCTGGATTTCCTGGCTGAATTTGTCCCACCGAATCGTTCGCCGATGTGTGGCAACGGTATTTGCCAGGATCGTCGTTTTCTTGCTCGTCTTATGCCCGATCTGGAAAACTATTTTCATTATAGAAATCTAGATGTCAGTACAATTAAGGAACTGGTGACGCGTTGGGCGCCAAAAATTGCCGATGGTGTCAAAAAGGAATCCAAACATCTTGCTTTGGATGACATCCGGGATTCAATCGAGGAATTACGGTACTACCGGGATACATTTTTCAATCCTGAAGTATTGCAATCTGAAACGGCCAGTTAATGAATAAGCCGGTTTCCGAGGCGTCCGAACGCAACAAGCAACCCATACTCGATGTAATCCAGCCGTTGTTCTACGACTGCGATGAAATATTGGAAATCGGCACAGGGACGGGGCAACACGCTGTATTCTTCGGAGCTGCGTTACCTGATTCGGTGTGGCGAACTTCAGATCTTTCAGAAAATCATGACGGAATACTGGAATGGTTACGCGATTGTGGAACGGAAAATGTTCTTCCACCTTTAGAGCTTGACGTTGACGAATTGCCTTGGCCGATCAAGCGGGTGGGCGGCGTATTTAGTGCCAACACTGCGCATATCATGGCGTGGCCTTCGGTAGTCAATATGTTTTTCGGGGTTGGCCAGGCATTGGATACAGGTGGCGTGTTTTGTCTGTACGGTCCCTTCAATTACAACCATGAATATACATCACAAAGTAATGCGGAGTTCGATGCCTGGTTAAAGTCAGTAGCTTTACATCAGGGAATCCGCGATTTCGAAGAAATTTGCACGTTAGCGAAATTACATGGCATGCAATTGGAATCGGATATCACGATGCCTGCCAATAACAGGACACTTGTGTTCCGGAAAATGGCAGGTGTGCAGGAACAATAAGCATGACTGAAGGTTTGGTTTACTCGGATGTCACTGCAGCAGCAGCGCGGATTTCTGGGCTGGTAATGCGAACCCCAATCCTTTCATCAGCCGCAATCAATGACATTGCCGGACAGGAAATTTATTTCAAATGTGAAAACTTCCAGCCGACCGGGGCATTTAAGCAACGCGGTGCAATGAACGCGGTAATGTCATTGGACGAAGAAAAAATTCGGTCTGGGGTTGCTACGCATTCTTCAGGTAACCACGGTGCGGCACTTGCCTACGCGGCGGCAAAACGCAACGCACCGGCTTATATTGTGATGCCATCGGACACACCGGCCATAAAACGTACCGCGGTGCAGCGATTTGGTGGAAACATCACAGATTGTGAACCGGGCATGCAGGGCAGGGAGTTTGCGTTGCAGCAAGTAGTTGCCGATACAGGCGCCACGGTTATTCATCCTTATGATGATTACCGTGTTATGGCAGGTCAGGGAACCGCAGTACTGGAACTGATTGACGACATTAGCGGGCTGGAATCCTTTGTGACCCCAGTGGGCGGCGGTGGCTTGCTCAGTGGTACTGCAGTGGTGGTTCGCGAACGTGTGCCTGGTGCCAAGCTATACGGCGTGGAACCGGACCAGGCCGCCGACGCGTATGCCGCTTTCCATAGCGGCGAGGTGATTCCGATAGACAATCCGGATACCATTGCAGAGGGCCTGAAGGCCACAATCGGGCGTCGCAATCTGGCAGTGATCCGCCAACACGTTGACAGCATTGTCCTGGTTAGCGAAACGGACATTATTCACACCATGCGCTTGATCTGGGAACACCTGAAAATCAC
>JAZFYH010000197.1:0-8066 GCA_036443475.1 Gammaproteobacteria bacterium
CACAAAAGAATGTCGGTGATACCGGCCGGTTAATGGATCGCGCCGACCGAGTTCTTCCATTTTGGCAACGAGTTCGCTGGTATCGCCCTCATCGCGCACGGAAATCTCGACGCAGTGTTCACCTTCCAGATCTGTCTGGTCGAATTCGAAAGTGGTTTCGAATTTTGTGCCATCGGACTTCACACCGTGGATTTTTAGCGGTTCTACAGTTTTGCCTTTGGTCGCATTCTTTAACGCAGTTTTCAGTTGGCCCTGGTCTTTCGGTGTGACCAGGTCCATAACCGGAATTCCCTCTAATTCGGACTCGCTTTTGATGCCAAATAATTCCAACCAGGCAGGATTGGCGCTGAGGTGAATGCCATCCTGGATGTAGGCAATGGAGTCTCCCGATTCTTCCAGTATCGAATGAAAACGGTCCTGGTACTCGTGCAGAAGGGTTTCTGCCGTTTCGAGGGAGCGTGCGTGGGCAAGGACGTCTATCTCTCTCGCCACTATGGCCGTCAGACGATCTTCATTCTCAAGTGATACGAGATCGCGAACACCCTGGGTCATCAGCGAAGCGGCGACGGTTTCGTCGTAACCCTCGGTAACGGCAAGAATGGGCGTTGAAGGGCAAATGCCATCACGCAAATTGACGACATTACCGATATCCGCTTCCGCTACCTTCAGGAAACTGAAAATCAAGTCGGGAAGTTGTGCGGTTATCCGCTGTTCTGCATCTTCGAGATTGTCTGCCCATTGGGAACGCACGGCATGGCCCGCCGTACGCAATATGCTGTTGATTTTCTCAGCATTGTTCTGCGACTGGGTGATGACCAATACTGGCAAAAAGTTACGTTCTGCCAATGCAGCGATTCCCGATTCAGTGAACTGTGCCCGGCGTTAGCCCCCGCCAACGCTTCCCCCCTGATTAATCCTGACTCTTGTAACCTATTCAATAGGTTATTACCAGATTATGAGATAATTTGTTACGTAATCGGCAGCTTGTACGGCTGCCCTGCCTGTTCCCGTACCAGCCGGGGAACCAGATAACCCGGCAGTGTGCGGCGAAGCCCATCAATCAGTTCTTTGGCTTTTTCGATGTCCACGTCGAAATGTGCAGTTCCCCTGACGCGATCCGGCATATGCAAGTAATAAGGAATAACGCCCACCTCTAGCAACTTATGACTCAGCACTGAGAGTGCTTCAATCGAATCATTGACCTGGTTCAACAGTACCGATTGGTTCAGAAGAATTGCCCCGGATTCTCTGATGCGCTTTAACCCGGAAGCGACTGTTTGGTCTATCTCATTTGCATGGTTAGCGTGTATAACAACAACGACGCGGAAACGAGTTTTAGCAAACAATGTTATCAATGCTTTATCAATTCGTTCAGGCAAAACAACGGGTTGCCGCGTATGAATGCGTAGAATCTTGATATGAGGCACGCTCTCCAATTGCCGGACAAGTTCGACAAGCCTAGCGTTATCCAGGCTGAGCGGATCGCCACCGCTGAGGATGATCTCGCGCAAGGAAGCGTCGTGGCGCAGTGTGTCCATCGCGGCGGGTAAGCGGCTACGCACAAGCGATTCACTCGAATATGGAAAATGTCGGCGGAAACAGAACCGGCAATGCACACCGCAGGCGCCTGTAGCAATTAAGAGCGCCCGCCCGGCGTACTTGTGTATGACTCCTGGTGCAAGAGCCGCAGGTCCGTCTCCGACCGCGTCGTCTAGGTACCCTGGCGAATCGTCCAGCTCTTGGGCCAGTGGCAGCACCTGACGCAATAAGGGATCGTCAAGCCTGCCTTTCTGCATCCGGGCAGCAAACCCTCTGGGAACGCGCAACGGAAACAAGGTCGCAGCCCGGCGCGCAACCGGCAGCAGGTGAGGATCAAGATCAAGTATTTCCAGCAGTTCTGCCGGATCGGTGATTGCTTCACGTAGGCATTGCTGCCAATTTTTGGGCTGACCTACATGCTGTTGTGCAGGTATCATACGCGCCTTCGAAGACTCGCCTAGACGGGTCGTATCATCGCACAACTAACCGGAAATTCCATGGCAAGTTACGGCACTAACGAGTTTCGCGGCGGCCTGAAAATCATGCTGGACGGCGATCCATACACGATTATCGAAAACGAGTTTGTCAAACCGGGTAAGGGTCAGGCGTTTAATCGGGTAAGAGTCAGAAACCTCAAGACCGGCAGGGTAATCGACAAGACTTTCAAGTCCGGAGAATCCGTAGAAGCGGCCGATGTAATGGAAACGGACATGCAGTATCTGTATTACGACGGTGAACTCTGGCACTTCATGATGCCGGATACCTTTGAGCAGTATGCGGCAGATCAGCAAGCAGTTGGCGAGTCGGCGAAATGGCTCAAGGAACAGGATGTTTGTTTGGTAACTTTGTGGAACAACAACCCGCTGGATGTTACGCCACCGAATTTCGTTACTTTGAAAGTTATTAAGTCGGATCCGGGACTGAAAGGCGATACCTCCAGTGGCGGTACTAAACCTGCGACACTTGAGACGGGCGCTATTGTTCGCGTGCCGTTGTTCGTTGGAGAAGATGAGTTGATCAAGATTGATACGCGGACTGGCGAATACGTTTCCCGGGTAAAGGGCTGAGGTATTCATGTCAGCTAATTGGCATCCTGCGCTGGATAAAGAAAGCCTGCAGGCGCGTGCCAGATTATTTTCAGCAGTCAGGGAATTTTTTAAGAGCCGGAAAGTAATGGAGGTCGATACGCCGGTTCTTTCGCGCTTTGCAAGCTGCGATCCGAACCTTCATTCCCTGCAATCCAGTATTGCGAAGCAGCACGTTTTCTTGCATACCTCACCCGAGTTTTTCATGAAACGGTTGTTGGCTGCCGGTAGCGGTGATATTTATTCAATAGCGCGGGTTTTTCGCGATGACGAACAAGGCAAATTGCATAATCCTGAATTCCTGCTTCTGGAATGGTATCGGGTAAATTTTGATCTCGAATCCATGGCAAGGGAAACCGTAGAACTGTTGGGTCAATTGCTTGGCCTGTCGCTGGATCAAGATTTCAGGCTGCGCACGTATTCAGATGTTTTTAAAGAACACGCAGGAATTGATCCATTGAATGCCAGTAGGAAGGAAATGGAACAAATAACCGGCGAAATCGGTCTTGATACAACAACCCTGGATCGTGATGGACTGTTGGACGCCATAGCAAGTATGAAGGTGTTTCCCCAGCTAGGTAAAAACTGCCTGGATGTTGTAACAGAGTACCCGGCTTCACAAGCGTCGCTTGCAGAAATCGATTCGGCAAATGACGCCATTGCAAAGCGATTTGAAGTGTTTTTGCACGGTATTGAATTAGCAAACGGTTTTCGGGAACTACAGGATGCAGACGAACAGGCGACTCGATTTGAGGCGGACAACGAAAAGCGGCGCAAGGCCGGAAAGGCGGTGATGCCGATTGACCAATTCCTGATTGATGCGCTGGTTGAAGGATTACCTGCCTGCGCGGGTGTGGCAGTTGGGCTGGACAGGGTATTCATGTTGGCGCAGGGTAATAGCTCAGTCGAAAATGCCATGCCTTTTCCTTTCAAGAGATGTTAGTGGTGAATCACGTCATGTTTGAAATTCAATCAATCGAGTTTTCCAACAAATCCGGGTTCTATGAGGAGCTATTGTTGCAGGCTCGTGGCCTGCTGACCGGTGAGCATGATCGTGTTGCGAATGCTGCCAATCTCGCGTCCCTGCTTCATCACGCCTTACCTGATGTGATTTGGACGGGCTTTTACTTCTACCTGGATGGGGAGTTGTTGGTTGGCCCTTTTCAAGGTAAACCTGCTTGTGTTCGCATTAAGTTAGGCGAGGGTGTTTGCGGAACGGCGGCCCAGTTACGCGAAACGCAGATCATTGAGGACGTGCACGCCTTCAACGGGCACATTGTCTGTGACGTGGCTGCGATTTCCGAAATTGTAGTGCCAATTACGTCGAACGACGAACTTGTTGGTGTGTTGGATATAGACAGTGCCAGTCATGGCCGTTTCGATGACGACGATCGCAAGGGTCTCGAAGCCATTGTGAATCTTTACGTGCACTCGCTCGGGTATTGAACAGAACGATTTATTCGATGTGGTTCACTTTTGCGATTTTCTTACCCAGCCGGACCAATGTTTCTGGCCTAAGACTTTTCATGAATGTTACGCGGTCTTCCTGGAACAGCAAGATCACTGTGGATCCCATATTGAAGCGACCCAACTCCGAACCTTTTGCAAACAGAAACGAAGCGTCTTCGTTGTAATACACATGTCTTGTGCACGACCTTTGAGGCGGGGTGATTTCGCCTGCCCATATGGTTTCAATACTGCCGACAAATAATGCGCCTACCAGCACTATTGCAACGTTGCCTGCATCCGCCGAAAAAAAACCTGCCACCCGCTCGTTGCGTGCGAACAGATTGGGCACCGTGTGTACTGTTGCAGAATTCACACTGAACAACCGACCTGGAACGTAAAGCATGCTGCGTAATTGCATATCCAGTGGCGCATGGATACGGTGGTAGTTGTGGGGTGCGAGATAAATAGTCACGAACGAACCATTATGAAACGTGCTGGCAAGCTCATCTTCGCCACCCAGTAGGGTTGATACACTGTAAGTGTGACCCTTTGCCTGAAAAACCTGGCCGTCTTTAATCGCCCCGACCTGACTGATCGTGCCGTCAACGGGCGAGGCCACACTGCCTCGTGACGCATCAACGGGGCGTGCACCCGGACTCAGCGAGCGCGTGAAGAAATCATTAAAGCTCTCATAATCCGTTGGGTGTTTCCGTTCAGACTCTTCCAGCTTTACCTTGAAGATCTTTACAAATAAGCGGATGGCAATTTGGCTTAAAAGACCCGCCTTCAGCCTGGTGATGAAATGCACGAAGCGTGACAGAAAGTGGTGTGGTAAGGGGTACTGTAGCCAGGATTTTGCCCTATCAAACAAAATACTCATTGGGTTGTTTCTCGCCGCACGACAAAATCAACTGGCAGTCGTACGTCGTCTCCCAGTATTAACTCGATAGTTACCGCCACGCCTAGCGGCAACGGTTTGGTCGGTTTTATTAGCATGAAGTGTCGGCCATGCGGTTCAAAGTACAAGATTTCCCCGGGAGCAATTTCAACAGTCTTGAGCCAGTGCATGCTGCTGACGCCATCAATATTTTGCGTCTCATGCATTTCAATGAGTTCAAACACTTCACTTTCCACCGCCTGTATTATTATTTCCTCCTGGCCAGTATTTGTAAGGTTGGCATATCCGGCTAGCGTTCGTACGCCAGGGGGGGCTGCACGAATCCAGGCGTGATCTACCTCAAGGTCCGCCCATAGCGAAGGCGCTGCAAATGGCACCACAAGTAGCGCCAGTATCACATTAGTTGTACGCACCAATTATTTTCCGCAGGTCTGTAGCCATGTCAGCGGCCTTGTGTGGTGTTGAGAATATGGCGTGCAATCTTGCATCAGGATCAACCAATAACACAGCGCTAGTGTGATCAACCGTATAATTGTTAGCGTCCTCCGTAGGGCGATACATGTAAGCAACGCTCATCGCACGCGTCAGCGTTTGCAGCGTTAGCGTATCCGCGGTAGCGCCGATGAAATTGGGATTGAAAAATTGTACGTAGTCCCGGATTTTTTCCGGCGTGTCGCGCATAGGATCAACTGAGATAAACAGTACTGACGGAGTTTTGATATTTTCGACAGGTTTCATGATTTCGATTAGCCGGTCGAGCGTTGCCAGTGTTGTTGGGCAGACGTCTGGGCAATTTGTAAATCCAAAAAAAACCAGTGTCCAGTTTCCTTTCAGAGACTCGCCAGTAAATTCTGATTGGTTAAATACGGCCAATGAAAAAACCGGTAGCGCCCTGGGTTGGGAAAAACGTGTGGCGGATGATAGGATGAGGGGCTGGTGTTCAGGTTTATTCCGTAATGCAATACCGGCTGCAATCCCAGAAATCAAACCGGCAGCGACAACGGCTATAAGCATGGTCTTTTTCATGCTTGCATTATCCCATAGCCTCCGTAACGATACAGCCCAGTTTCACGGGTTGACGACATTTCGTGCGGTTGTTTTATGCAGAACTTTTCTGAAATCAGCGATACGCTTTATACCGGTAGAGACTGGCTGAATTGGTGTGCGGTTCAGTTTGAAGGCGCTGTACTTTTTTATGGACACGGTACGAGTGAAGCATTTGACGAGGCGCTCGCGCTTGTCATGCACATACAAGGAATTGCCCCAGCCGATATTGATATTCGAATTGATGACACAATAAATGAGAAAAATCGTCGGAAGTTTTACGACATAGCGGTTGATCGCATAAAATCCCGTAAACCCCTTTCTTACCTGACGGGGGAAGCCTGGTTCGCTGGGTTAAAATTCAAAGTTGATGAACGAGTACTGGTGCCGCGGTCACCATTTGCCGAACTCATAACACGTGATTTCCGACCGTGGCTTAACCCTGCCTCGATTGGCAAGGTGCTCGACATGTGTACCGGCAGTGGATGCATTGCAATTGCGACCGCAGTGCAAATGGAAAATGTCATAGTGGATGCGGTTGATATATCACAGGCGGCACTCGACCTCGCTAATGAAAATACCCAACTGCACGGCGTTACGAACCGGGTAAGGCTCGTGTGGTCAGATGGGTTTGCCAATCTTGGAAATAACATTTACGACCTGGTGTTATGCAATCCTCCATACGTGGCTGAAACGGAAATGCAGGCGTTACCAGAGGAATACCGTTATGAGCCGGCGCTTGGGCTTGAGGCAGGCGACGATGGGCTTGATTTCGTGCGACAATTCCTGATTGATGTGCCGCAATATCTTTCCGATAACGGTCTTGTATTCGTCGAAGTCGGATCGAGTGCCGAAACAATGGCAAAGGCCTACCCGGACCTGCCGCTGACATGGATCGAGTTGCAACGCGGTGGTGACGGAATTTTCATGTTATCGAAGGAAGACCTTCAAGCATTAACGCGCTGAACCCGAAATGGCGCGCCAGGATCCATAAACGTGGCAGGCAATTCCATAGGCAGATTGTTTACAGTGACGACATTTGGCGAAAGCCATGGCAGTGCGCTGGGGTGCGTTGTGGATGGGTGTCCCCCGGGGATGACACTTACGCAAGCGGATTTACAACGGGAACTTGATCGCCGGAGACCGGGTCAGTCCAAGCAGGTATCGCAGCGGCGCGAATCGGACCAGGTGGAGATTCTTTCAGGAGTTTTTGAAGGCAAAACAACAGGCGTCCCTATTGGTCTTCTTATAAGGAACGAAGACGCCAGGTCAAAAGATTACGATGACCTGCGTGATCTGTTTAGACCTGGCCACGCTGACTATACCTATCAGCAAAAGTACGGTTTGCGGGATCACCGCGGCGGCGGACGTGCATCTGCCAGAGAAACAGCAATGCGCGTTGCCGCCGGCGCCATTGCCAAGAAATATCTGGCCGAATCCGCGGGAATAAAAATTCATGGGTATCTGTCGCAGATCGGGTCACGTCACATTGATTGCGTTGACCTCGCTACGGTTGACGACAATGCTTTTTTCTCCCCGGATCCATCTTGTATTGCCGAGCTGGAAGAGATCATTCAGTCAATACGTAAATCCGGTGATTCGATCGGTGCGCGGGTGAATCTGCGCGCCACAGGCATCCCTCCTGGTCTTGGTGAACCGGTATTTGACCGTCTTGATGCAGACGTTGCACATGCATTGATGAGTATCAACGCGGTAAAGGGCGTTGAAATCGGTGCCGGTTTTTCTTCCATAGAACAGCAAGGTAGTGAGCATCGCGATGCCTTGACGCCATCCGGGTTCAAATCCAATCATGCTGGCGGCGTGTTGGGTGGCATATCAACCGGTCAGGATATCGAGGTCAGTATTGCATTCAAACCGACTTCAAGCATTCTCAAGCCAGGTGAAACAATAAACGTTAACGGCACTGCGACTGAAGTCAGGTCCCGCGGTCGACACGATCCTTGTGTAGGTATTCGTGCGGTTCCGATCGCCGAGGCAATGCTGGCAATTGTGCTTATGGATCATTTTTTGCGCCACCGCGGTCAAAACGC
>JAZFYH010000198.1:0-7804 GCA_036443475.1 Gammaproteobacteria bacterium
GCCGCGTTCCTCGCCAAACCGCGCTATGGCCGCATCCTTGAGCTCATCCTGCCAGGACCTGACCACCGCCTCGATCTTGGCCTGCAGTTTGCGCATGTTCATTTTTGGGAACTTCCAGGGTGTGGTCCGGACAATGATGTGGACCCGAGCAAGTGTCGACTCGGAGATCAGGGCGGTTGATTCAACGCTGAGGCCATTCAATTCCGCCTTGAGAATTTCCTGCATCTGTAACCGGACCAGCGTGGTGTAACGATCACGTGGAACGTATATCAGACAGGAAAAGAATCGTCCGAACGAGTCGCGGCGCATGAATATTTTTACTCGTTGGCGTTCCTGCAATTGTTGCACACCGATGGCGACGTAAAACAATTCGTCTACTGACGCTTGAAACAATTCGTCACGCGGAAACGTTTCAAGGATGTGCAATAATGCCTTTCCGCCGTGACTGTTTTGCGACAACCCTGAACGCAACATGACCTGTGCAACTTTTTGCCGCAGTAAAGGAATGTCGCGCGGGCTGCGCGAGTAGGCGCTGGATGTAAAAAGACCTAGAAAGCGCTGTTCACCAATGACTTCGCCAGCAGCGTCAAATTTCTTTATGCCAATGTAGTCCAGGTAGCTTGACCGATGCACGGTTGCCACCGAGTTGGCCTTGGTGATGATCAGAATTTCTTTTGATCTGGCCTGCTTGCGAATATCTTTCGGTAAAACAAGAAAACTTTTTGACGGCGCTGTTCCCGAACCACGCAAGATACCAAGACCCGTATCCGCCACCGCACGCAACACGTCCTCGCCTTTCTCGGTGATCAGTTCATATTCACGGTATCCAAGGAAGGTAAAGTGATTTGCTATCAACCAGTCTATGAAGTTAAGAGCTTCGGTTATTTCGGACTCTTCTACCGGGGGAGGGTGTTTGGCAAGGTGGTCGCGTATTGAGAGAGCCTGATCAAGGGTAGCGGCCCAGTCTGTTACTGCCGCACGTACATCGCTCAAAACCTTGCTCAATTCATTACCAAGATCGTCAAGGACTTTCTGTTCCGTGTCCCGGTCAATCTCAATATGCAGCAGGGACTCCCGCACCACACCCTTTTCCTGTGAATCGGATTTTACAAGTTCAATCAGGTTGCCCCGGTCATCGCGTTTAACGTGTATTACCGGATGTACGGTCAGGTGTATGGCGAATCCGTTTTTCTTGACGGCTAAATTGGTCGAATCAACCAGAAACGGCATATCGTCGTTTACGATTTCAACGATGGTATGCGTTGATTTCCAGCCATGTTTACGCTGGCTCGGGTTGAATATGCGAATACTTGGTGTGCCGCTATTTCGAATTTGTGCAAAATCCCAATGTGATTTTACTGCGCCATAAAGATCCAGCGGAGAACGTTCAAGAAAATCTTCGGCGGCTATTGTTGAAAAATATTGGGGAACAAACTGCAGTAGGTTGTTGACGTCCTTCTTCGGGGCCTTGTTCTTGACGTGGGCCAGCACCTTGCTCAGGTGTTTGGTCTTGGCATCCTCTTGTCGGGGAGACATGGGTGCGGGCAGCCTTTCTGCGTTGTTGCTCGAAAAGTGCGCTAATTGTAGCCGGTTTATCGGCGGCTCGCAGGCAAAAAAAGAACGGTCAAGGGCCGCTCTACTTATTCAGCAAACATAAAAATCAGAAAGGTTTTTCCAGGTCCTTGAGCACGGCGGCCAACCAGCGACATGCCTCGCCACCGGTTATACAACGATGGTCAAAAGTGATGGACAGGGGCACACGCTTGTGTACTTCAATACCCCCCAATACAGGTACCACATCGTGTCGCAGGCCACCGGTTCCCAGTATGGCAACTTGAGGTGGAACCACGACTGGGGTCGCATATCGGCCGGCCAGCATGCCGAAATTCGAGAGCGTAATGGTTGCGTTCTTCATGTCCTCGGGTGCCACGGTGCGGTTCCGTGTAGTGACCTTAATCTGGTTCAAGTCCTGGCGAAGTGCCTGGCCGTCCTTCTTGTCCACGTTTCGCAGCACCGGAACAATCAATCCGTCCGGTGTATCTACAGCCATGGCAAGGTCTACGTGACTGTGTAGCGTGCGTTCCATTTTTTCGCCGTTATACCAGGCATTGAGACCAGGTTCGGTGCGGCAACCGGCTACCACGGCACGAATAATTCTTGCTGTAATGTCCTGGGCGGGCATCCAGGCATGGGTATCGGCGTCGTCAAACAGGGTACATGCCATAACCTGGTTGCGAGCAACCGTCATGCTCTGGTGCATAGCACGGCGTGGGCCGCGCAGCGCTTCCGGTTTTCCGAAGGTGACGTCGTCACGCAGGGGTGGAACCGACCAAACCCCAGTTGGCATGAATCCTACGACTGCACGGGTGGTTTCTGACGTGGTGCCCAACTGTTCGAGATCTTGCTTTGTAATCAGGCCACCCTTGCCGGTACCGGTAACGGTGTTGAGATCAATATCGAGTTTCTTGGCAAGTAATCGGGTTGCAGGCGATGCTTTTGGTTTGCCCGTGCCCTTGCGTGTTTTTTTGCGAATGATCGCCGTTTCTTCAACAACGGCATCTGAGGACGCCATCTTCCCGACAACCGTTCCGCTGTCTTCCGCTATGGGTTCCTCTTTAACTTCCGGTTCTGGCGTTGAATCCGATGCAGTTGTGGATTCTTCTCCTTCGACTTCGAAATCCACCAGCGCGGAATGCGTTGGAACGATGTCACCATTGCTCCAGTGCAGTTTCAGAATCTTGCCGCTGTACGGCGAGGGTACGTCAACCACGGCCTTGTCGGTTTCCACCGCCACCAACGGTTCATCAACTTTGACAATATCGCCTTCCTTGACTTTCCACTCGACGATTTCGGCTTCCTGCAATCCTTCACCGAGGTCCGGCAAATTAAATGTCTTTGCCATACTTAATTCTCCAATGTACGGCGGATCGCCTTGCAGATGCGGTTCACGCTAGGCATGTAATCATGCTCCAATTTGGAATAGGGCATAGGTGTATCGTAACCGGCTACCCGTTGGATGGGTGCCTCCAGCGAGTAAAGTGCCTTGTCAGCTATTTCAGCTGCGATTTCTGCACCTACACCACAGGATTTCGGAGCTTCGTGGATAATCACCAGGCGACCGGTTTTTTCCACTGACTCTATGATGGTTTCGAAATCAATCGGGCTAATCGTAGCCAGGTCGATAATTTCGCAACTGGTGCCCTGTGTTTCCATTTCTTTCGCAGTAAGCAGGGTTTCATGGATCATCGCACCCCAAGACACAAGCGTGACGTCATCGCCTTCGCGCAGCACGAAACAGGTATCGAGTGGCAGGGCTTCGCCGTTGTCTTCAACTTCCTGTTTGTTCATGCGGTACAGGCGCGTGGGTTCGAAATACACAACAGGGTCTGGGTCACGGATGGACGCCAGCAGCAGACCGTAAGCACGCGCGGGGGATGTGGGCATAACCACGCGAATACCCGGCATGTGAGCGAACAGCGCTTCATTCGATTCGGAATGATGTTCTGGTGCGTGAATTCCGCCACCGGATGGTGCCCGCAAGACCATAGGCACGTGCATGCGTCCACGCGTGCGTGTGCGTAATCGTCCGGCGTGATTAATCATCTGGTCAACAGCGGGATAAATAAACCCGGAGAACTGAATTTCTGCGATGGGTTTCATTCCCTGGGTTGCCATGCCGATGGATATGCCGGCGATCAATGCTTCGGCAAGTGGCGTATCGAGTACCCGATGTTTGCCGAAACGTTCCTGCAATCCCGCCGTGGCGCGAAAAACGCCGCCATTCACACCGACGTCCTCGCCCAGCACCACCACAGTTTCGTCCTGCGCCATTTCGTATGCAGTCGCCATGGTAATGGCTTCAATAAGTGTCACTTTAGCCATGGTCGTCAGCCTCCTCGATAGCGCTTTGTCTTTGCGCCTGCAATTCTTCGGGGAGATTGGCAAACATATAATCGAACATATCGCTCACCGGTGGTTTGCCTGTTTCCTTATACAGTTTCACTTCTTCATCTACGCGAGTCGCACAATCAGCAAGCATGGCTTCTTCTTTTTTATCGTCCCAGGCACCCGTGTCTACCAGGTACTTACGCATGCGGATAAGCGGTTCCTTGGCCCAATTCTCGTCCACTTCTTCCTGTGCACGGTAGCGGCGTGCGTCATCGGCAGTGGTGTGATCAGACAAGCGATATGTCTTGGCCTCGACAATGGTTGTGCCTTTTCCGTCACGAGCCCGCGTGAGTGCCTGTTCCATAATGTCGCGCACAGCAATAATGTCGTTGCCATCGACCTGCTCACAGTGAATGCCACCGGCAATACCTTTTTGCGCCAGGGTTTGACAACGCGTCTGAATTTCAAGCGGCACCGAGATGGCCCATTGGTTGTTGGCAATCACAAACACGCAGGGTAGATCCCATACACCCGCTGCGTTCAGGGATTCGTAGAAATCACCCTGGCTTGTTCCGCCATCGCCAATGACAGCAACTGCAGCAGCTTTACGGTTGAAATACTTGAGTGCCATGGCTGCGCCAGTGGCGTGGTGAAACTGAGTTGCAATTGGAACGCACCAGGGAAAGTCCTGTGCCGGACCGGAAAAATTGTTGCCGCGTTCGTCACCGCCCCAAAACAGCAAAACCTCGTGCGGTTTCACACCACGCACAAACTGTGCGCCGTATTCACGATACATTGGGCAGAATACATCGTCTTCCTGCATGGCCATCCCGATCCCGACATGCGTGGCTTCGTGGCCCAGGCATGAGGCGTACGTACCCAGTTGGCCGGTGCGCTGCAAAGCAATGGCTTTGGTGTCGAACACGCGCACAAAACTCATCATCTTGTACATCTCAATGAGTTCATCCGCGTTTTTGGCAAAAGCGGGTAATTGCTTGGTGGTCGTTTTACCTTCCGGATCAAGATATTGCGTTAACTTGATCTCGAACTTGGCCACGGTTTTCAAGGGAATTCCTCCTCGCAATGTCGCGCTATGGCGTGACATTAATAAATAGTCTGCCTGCCTGCCTGGGGTCACCCCTTGCTAGGCACCTACGCAATAGCTGAGCAGCGCCTGGTGCCTGCCTTTCCGAGGCGGGCGGCTGGTACAATGTGCTTGAAAGAGACCGGGCCTGGGCCCGGCGCGCGGAAGATTCTACCAAAACCGGGCAATACCGGGGAAACCACCATGAAAAAGCGCGATATGGAGCCGGGAATCCGAACTGACCTGGCTGGCAGCATGGCATACGGCGATTACCTGCAGCTGGAGAGTTTACTGTCGGCGCAGCAGCCAATTTCTGATCCGCCGCATCATGATGAAATGCTTTTCATCATCCAGCATCAGACCGCCGAGTTATGGCTGAAACTGATGCTGCATGAGCTCAATGCTGCTATCGCACATATCCAGGACAACAACCTGGAGCCCTGTTTCAAAATTCTTGCGCGCGTGAAGCAGGTACAAATGCAGTTGTTTAACCAATGGGCAGTGCTGGAAACGCTGACCCCCAGTGAGTACGCGCAATTCCGCCATGTGCTGGGATCGGCGTCCGGTTTCCAGTCCCCGCAGTATCGGGCGCTGGAGTTCATGCTTGGCAACAAAAACGCAGACCAGTTAGCTGTTTTCCAGCATAACGCGCCCACTCACCAATGGCTGACCAGTATTCTTGACAGTCCCAGTTTGTATGAGGAATTTCTGCGATTTCTGCACCGCAAAGGGCATGCGATCCCTAAGTCCGTCATCGAGCGTGATTGGTCAGAACCCTATGAACGCAATGACGGCGTGGTTGCCGTGTTTTTGCGTATTTATGAAAACCCGGGTGAGTTTTGGGATGCCTATGAAATGTGCGAAAAGCTGGTGGACGTGGAGGAGAATTTCCAGCTCTGGCGATTTCGCCATATGAAAACCGTTGAAAGGATTATCGGTTTTAAGCGTGGCACCGGTGGTTCCTCCGGCGTCGCGTTTCTTAAGCAGGCACTAGAGTTAACCTTCTTTCCGGAACTCATCGAAGTCCGTACGGAATTAGGACAGACTTGACCAGGACCATGCAGTGGCAGCTAACTCGTTTATATTGTTTGCTGGCCGGGCCCGGGAGTGTCTGGGGCCCCGGTGAACCCGTATACTCTCTAACCCGCCAGTGCAAAGAAATCGCCGAAATTCAGAGGTGAAACATGACTGAGCAACGCGAAAATCCGATGGGCATCGACGGATTTGAATTCGTTGAATTCGCCGCACCCGATCCAGCGTTACTGCATGAGCTTTTTATTGCCTTGGGGTTCGCTGCGATCGCCAAACACAAGGCAAAAAACGTCACCTTGTACCGACAAGGCGACGTTAATTTTCTGGTCAACGAAGAACCAGCAGGATTTGCAGCGGACTTCGCAAATAAACACGGCCCCTGTGCCTGTGGCTTTGCGATCCGGGTTAAGGATGCAGTCAAGGCGGAAGCGCTGGCAAAAGAGAAATCTGCCAAGTTTATTAGTGAAGGCAAAGATACCTTGCCCTTCGATGTTCCGACGTTGGAAGGCATCGGCGGCTCAGTGTTGTATCTCGTGGATAAGTACAGTACCAACGGTGATTTGTACGATGACGATTTCGAATATATAAATGATGACCGACATCCCGAAGGTGCGGGCCTGACTTTTATCGACCACCTCACGCATAACGTGTACTTCGGCAACATGGAACAGTGGGCAGACTTTTATCAGAACCTGTTCAATTTCAGGCAAATCCGTTATTTCGATATCAAGGGCGCACAGACCGGGCTCGTATCAAAAGCCATGACCGCTCCGGACGATATGGTGCGCATCCCGATTAACGAATCGCCGGACGAGAAATCCCAGATCAATGAATACCTGCGAGAATACGACGGCGAAGGCATTCAACACATCGCATTGTTTACCGACGATATTTATTCAAGCGTTGAAACCATACGGCAGCATGATGTGAAGTTCCTGGAAACGCCTGATACGTATTTTGAAATGATTCCGGAACGCATTCCAGATCACGGTGAAGATCTTGAGCGCATGCAAGCTAACAAGATTCTTATTGATGCCGATCCTGAAACTAAACAGCAGAAATTGCTGCAGATTTTTACCTTGAATTGTATCGGACCGATTTTTTTCGAAATTATTCAGCGCAAGGGTAATGAAGGATTCGGCGAAGGTAATTTCCAAGCGCTTTTCGAGTCCATAGAACGCGACCAGGTGAAACGCGGCGTCCTCTGAGCGCGGATCTTTTGTTGAATAACGACGTTAGGGCGAAACTTCTCAGATGCGGGGCGCGAAGCGCAAACTGTCACGTAAACTCCGCTCCTGGAATCACCGCCCTTCGCGCCAGGAACAAAATTTCACTCGTTAGAGGGTTCGCCCTCAGTGAACCAACTAGTTTCTTTGAGGCAAACGGATGAAGAAGTGGATCGGCTTTCCGCGTACCGAGGGCAAGACCAGCCGGCAGGCGCATTGCGATTTGCCGGAAGGTACCTACGAACGCGAAATGGGCAGGGAGGGATTCTTTGGCCCGGTAACCCACCTTTATCACAAGCACCCGCCAACTGGTTGGTCTGCATTTGAAGGTCCGCTCAGACCACGCGCCTTCGATACAACTAAATTGAGCGAATTTGGTGATTCGCCCTGGAATGCCCCTCTGTTACTGCACAACCGCTCAGTGAAGTTCCGAGTGTGGCGAACGGAATCTTCCATGGATCACCTGGTGCGCAATGCCGACGGCGATGATCTCCTGTTTATCCATGAGGGTGAAGGTGATCTTTACTGCGACCTCGGCCACATGGCATTTCGGGACGGCGATTACATCGTGATA
>JAZFYH010000199.1:0-3685 GCA_036443475.1 Gammaproteobacteria bacterium
TCACGTGAAGGTCGGTTTTGCTCAGGTTATGCCTGGCAAACAACGTTGCCATGCTGTCACCTTCATTTATTACATCTTTGATTGTTATAAGTGATGTCCGGCCTTGACCGGTTTCGCGGTCAATAATGCGTTGCGCGTCTTGCTGTTCAAGGACTGGTAATGGAAGGACCCTGCGTTCCTGGAAACTGCCGGATTCAGCCGCGGAGATGGATTTTGCATCGCCGCCCGGTATAAAAGGGAGGGCCAAGGCGACCACCGCTGTGATTGCTGCGACGACACCGGCATGTCGCAAGTGTCGCGGGCTGCGACGCTCGGGGCGCGTTTCGGCTGCCTTATAATCCATTTTCGTTCGCATACTGTGTGCAACAGACCTATGATGAATTGCCTTCCCGCTAAAATTAGCCGTTGACCGGAGCCTGGTCAATGATTCTTGTTCGAAAATGTTAATAAAAATCCGTAATTTGGAGAGATTTTTGAGATTTAACGGGAATACCGGATGAGCAACCTCGACCAAGTGATGGCCGAACTCAAGCGCGGCACAGACGAAATCCTTTTGGAGGAGGAGCTGCAAACGCGCCTGAAATCGGGGCGCAAGCTTCGTATCAAGGCCGGCTTCGATCCAACAGCACCCGATTTACACCTTGGTCACACCGTCTTGATCAACAAAATGCGACAGTTTCAGGAGTTGGGTCACGATGTGGTGTTCCTGATCGGCGATTTTACCGGAATGATTGGCGATCCGTCTGGCAAGAACGCAACAAGACCTGCGCTTACGACCGAAGAAATCCAGATAAACACAAAGACCTACGAAGCCCAGATATTCAAGATACTCGATGCCGCAAAGACCACAGTCGAATTCAATTCGAACTGGATGAACGAGATGTCGGCGGAGGGGCTGGTCAAGCTGGCGTCACAGCACACAGTCGCCCGCATGTTGGAGCGCGATGATTTCAACAAGCGATACAAGGGCGGTGAGCCCATCTCCATACATGAATTTTTGTATCCGCTGATACAGGGTTATGACTCGGTCGCACTTAAAGCAGATATTGAACTGGGGGGCACCGATCAAAAATTTAATCTATTAGTCGGTCGGCAGTTGCAGGAAGCGTACGGTCAGAGACCGCAAGTTGTAATGACCGTGCCTTTGCTCGAAGGTACGGACGGTACACAGAAAATGTCCAAATCTCTGAATAATTACATTGGCATTACCGAAACGGCGAACGAAATATTTGGCAAGATCATGTCGATCTCTGATGAACTTATGTGGCGATATTTCGAGTTATTGAGTTTTCGTCCGTTTGAGGAAATCAAACAGTTCAAGAAGGATATTAAGAGCGGCACCAATCCACGTGATATCAAATTCCTGTTGGGTGAGGAAATTGTCGACCGCTTTCATGAGGCGGGCGCTGGCGAAAAGGCAAAAGAGGAATTTATCGCACGTTTCCAGAAAGGCGAGACACCTAAAGAAGTACCGTTATTTATAATTGAAACAGGTCAGCAGGGGATGCCCATCGCAAAAGTTCTAAAAGAAGCATTGCTAGTAACTAGTTCGTCGGCGGGAACACGGATGATTAAGCAGGGTGCAGTAAAGATCGATGGCGAGAAGATTGATAATCCGAAATTGAAGATAGAGCCGGGTACCAGCGCGGTCTTTCAAGTTGGTAAACGTAAATTTGCCAAAGTCGAAGTGACAAAGAAATAAAAGAGATTGTAATGGAATCACGTGCAGCCGTTGCTTTCGAATCGGGCAAACCCCTAAGCATTGAAACCGTTAATTTGGATGGTCCACGTGACGGCGAGGTGTTAGTCGAACTCAAAGCCACCGGTGTTTGCCATACTGATGCCTTTACTTTATCCGGCGATGACCCTGAAGGCGCGTTTCCGGCAATACTGGGCCATGAAGGTGCGGGTGTTGTCCTTGAGGTTGGTAAAAATGTAACTTCCTTTGCCAAAGGTGACCACGTAATACCTCTTTATACTCCGGAGTGTCGCGAGTGCGAATTTTGTCTAAATCCGAAAACCAACCTCTGTCAGGCAATACGTGCAACGCAAGGCAAGGGCATCATGCCGGATGGCAGCAGCCGGTTTTCATTAAATGGTGAACCGATTCTGCATTACATGGGCTGTTCGACTTTTTCCAATTACACTGTGTTGCCGGAAATCGCGGTTGCAAAAATTCGGAAAGATGCGCCTTTTGACAAGGTCTGTTACATCGGTTGCGGTGTGACCACGGGCGTGGGTGCAGTGGTGTTTACCGCCAAGGTCGAGGCCGGTTCGACCGTTGCCGTTTTCGGACTGGGCGGTATCGGTCTTAATGTTATTCAGGGTGCGCGCATGATTGGTGCCAGCCGCATTATTGGTGTTGACACCAACCCGACTAAACGTGCCATAGCCGAAAAATTCGGCATGACAGATTTTATTAATCCACAGGAAATTGACGATGTCGCGGCCGTAATTATTGATATGACCAATGGCGGTGTGGACTACAGTTTCGAGTGCATCGGCAACGTTAAGACCATGCGCCAGGCGCTGGAGTGCTGCCACAAGGGCTGGGGACAAAGCGTCATTATTGGTGTTGCCGGCGCAGGCCAGGAGATTTCCACCCGGCCGTTTCAACTGGTGACTGGCCGGGTATGGCGTGGCACGGCCTTCGGCGGTGCGAGGGGACGCACCGATGTCCCGACCATCGTGGACTGGTACATGGACGGCAAGCTCAACATTGATGATCTGATTACCCACACCATGCCTTTGGATGAAATTAATACCGCGTTTGACTTGATGCGCCAAGGCAAGTCCATCCGCAGCGTTATTACTTACTGATGCTAGAAAAAATTTCCGGGTACAAATCTTTTGGCGGCACGCTTGGGTATTACCGGCATCAATCAGCTATTAACAAGTGTCCGATGCGCTTCGCGATTTTTATTCCCCACCACTCGCCCAGAACCCGTCTTCCACTATTAACCTACTTGGCAGGGCTCGCCTGTACCGAAGAAACCTTCATGCTCAAGGCGGGCGCGCAACGCCATGCGGCCGAGTGCGGTTTGATATTGGTGGCGCCGGATACTAGCCCCCGTGGCGAAGACGTTCCCGATGACCGGGACTGGGATTTCGGCCAGGGTGCCGGTTTTTATGTTGATGCAACGGAAGCCCCTTGGAACCAACACTATAAGATGTACAGCTACGTGACGCAGGAATTGACGGAAATTATCTTTGCCAATTTCCCGGCGGATCCCAATCGACAGGGAATTTTTGGTCATTCCATGGGCGGGCACGGTGCGTTGATCATTGCACTAAGGAATCCGCAGCAATACAAATCCGTATCGGCCTTTGCGCCGATTTGTGCACCGATGCAATGCCCGTGGGGGCAGAAAGCATTTAGTCATTATCTTGGTAATGAACAAGAAGCGTGGAAACACTACGACGCGACGGAATTGATAAAAACCATTACGGATGCAAGTGATAATCTACCGATTTTGATCGACCAGGGACTTGACGATCAGTTTCTCGATACACAATTACATCCGCATTTAATCGAGCAGGCCGCTGCGAATATCAACTATCGCTTAACCCTGCGCCGGCATGACGATTACGACCACAGTTATTTTTTTATCTCGACGTTCATGGAAGATCATATTCGTCACCATGTAAAAAATCTGGTTTAGCCATAGAAAATTCTTCCCTGAGA
>JAZFYH010000200.1:0-3720 GCA_036443475.1 Gammaproteobacteria bacterium
TGGAAATCACCACAAACCAGCGTTGTACCACCACCGGTTTCACCCGAGACATCTATAACTGCGTTATTAAAGAGTCCGACTCGATCTCCGAGGACTTGTACGCTGCCGCCCTTGCCTGAATCGGAACTCGCGCTTACTACACCGTCATTAATAATCGTTGTGTCGGCATCGCCCTGCATTGTGATGCTGCCGCCGTCACCGTCTTGTGAGTTCGCGGCGATAACGCCGCTGTTGGTAATGTCACCACCGGAACCGGTGAGGAAGATCCGGCCACCGTCGGTTTCGATGCCGGACGCCTCAACCACGCCCTCATTATTAATAACCCGATCAAACACCCCGCGCGCGGTATTGGCTGACATAACAATCTGTCCGCTTTGAGCACGGATTTCACCTGTGTTCTCAATCGCTGCCCCTGCGCCGGTGGCGTTTTCCAGAATTTCGCCATTGACTTCAAAACGAATCAGGCCATCGCCATCAAAGTCGAGCGTGGCGATACGCCCCGCGCCCAGGTTGACCTGGCCGTAATCGGCAATAATCAATCCTTCATTGCGGACCGCGCCACCAACAAGACTGACAGAACCGCCCGTCGCAGCCTGGATCAGACCGCGGTTAACGACAATGCCGCCCGGCCTGCCGGCTGCCGCCTGAAAGTTGTATATCCCGTTCATGAAATCGTCCGGGTTGATATCCAGACCGGACGCAATCAACGCGCCGACGTTTACCGCTGCATTGGGGCCGAAGAAAATGCCATTGGGGTTTACCAGCAGAATTCGGCCATTCGCCTCAATGGCGCCGAAGATTTCCGAGGGGTTCTGATCAAGTATGCGGTTAAGAGCAGCGGCCGTGCTGTTGGGCTGGTTGAACTGGACAAGCTCGTTGCTGTTGACGTTGAAGGTCTCCCAGTTGATCACCATGCGCTGTGATGTCTGGTTGATCGTCGTCGTCTGGGAATTAGGCCTGACTATCTGGCCCTGGCCCCGAACAATATTCTCACCCTGTGGTCCGGCCCAGGCAGCTTGCCCGGTCAGGAAAGTCAACATGAGAGAGACAGCGAAGATGCCGGCCCCGGATCGGATCGACTCCTTTATATAGATACGCGTGCGCATGTATGTTCTCCGTAAATTTACGGGAGCATCCATGCTCACACCCCGCTGCCAGCCCCATACTTTCAGCGAGTCCCCGCCAACTTGTTTACAGTCGGCTATTCCTTAAATACTAGCCCGGCAAATGTTGTCGCCCTGTGGATATCGGCCATAGACCGACAACCGGACTTAAAACTCTGCCGAGATGTCTATCCAGAACTGTTTGTCGTCGCGAATAGCGCGGACATCCGTCTCACTGGTACCGGGGCGTTCACCCCCAGTTAGTTTTGCCCATTGAAGATTCAGTGAAAACTGGCCGGGAATCCCAAATTCAATGCCGACACCATGCCCACCCACGCTTACGCGCGAGGTTTCCGGGGTGCTCTCCACATCAGAGCCACGATTCAGCCAACCCAGCGCGTAATCACTGAAAACTTTAAAACGGAATACATCACCCCAGGTTCGATTACCAAACACGGGCTTGTCCGCAAACCCCGGCGCGCTGATTCTCCATTCAACCGATGTGAAAATGCCGTTGTCGGTCAGAAAATGCGATGCCGGAATAGCACGTACGTTGTTCGGCCCGCCAATAACGAACATCTCCAGCGAGCTCAAGACGTCTGTTGTGTACTGCCCATTCACACGAACAGAAAATGTCTGTCTGCCTTCGCCCAGGAGCTTCAGTACCGCGTAACCAAAAGATATTTTATTGAAATTGGAATCCGCAAACTTGTCGCCAGAGCGGCGGCTCGGTGGCGGCTGAATTCCTGTATCCGAAAGTTCAAAAGTGCTGCGTGTTCCCAACGCGCCATTCAAACCGTGATCAAATCGAAGAAAACCAGATGAAATGGCGTTGGCAGCACTGTGTATCTTTTCAAAAGTGAATTCGCCGCTAAGTACGGCAAGGTCGTCACGACTAACGAGCAATCCCAGGGACTCGGTATCTGCACGCTTGCGTGATAACTCTACCTTGGTGTTCAAATTCACCTGCCTGGTACGCATGTTCTGCAGGGTCAACCAAAGTGTGCCGATTTCCGATTCACCAGAGATTTCAGATCCACCGCCACCGGTCAAATTTGTAACATCAAACACATTACGGCTTGCGTTAATTCCAACCCAATTCCGTGGCGAGCCGATAGGATGTGCATAACTCACTTCGCCGTACAAACCGTTCTGCGGGTTAAACGTCTGGATGGCTACCAGATTCAACCAGTCACCGGCACCGCTGAGATTATTCAGCTTCAAGTCACCGATAAAACGATTTCGACCTGTAAATTCGGTACCGTGGTTATCAGCATACACGGCCCAGTCAGTGCGCCTTTCACTTTGCACATTTATCGTGATGTCCGCCTGGCCGATCTCCTGTCCGGGCCGGAACACGCCACTTGCATTCAAACCAGGCAAAACCGACAAGGTCAACAACGCATCTTCAACTGCATTAACAGTCACGAGCTGACCTTGCAGTGTTTTGAATGGTGACGCCAACTGTTCACTTGAGTAACGTTTGTTGCCTACCGGTAAAACGCGACCCAGTCGGCCTTCCAGAACACGAATCACAACGATGCCGTCAACCACTTCCTGTGCAGGAACAAGCCCGCGCGCAAGAAAGTAACCGCGCTCGCGATAGTAATTAGTAACTTCGTCAGCAACCAACTGTAACTGGCCAATTGTCAGGCCCTTATCCCGATCCAGTTTTTGCAATCGCAGCTGATCTACAAACGCACGGTACTCATCTACCTGCCTGTCCGGACTAAAGTCCTTGACCACTTCACGCATGAATTCCACGATGCGTTTACGCTCTTCAGGTGTAAAACCGTCCGGCCCCACTTCCTGCTGGTCTTGCCGATCGACCCGCAATCCCTCAACAAGATCTTCCAGGTCATTGAACCGTCGCTGAACGCGCTCATCAATTTCTTCTATCGAAATCCCGGCTTCCGGCTCGTCTACAACACCTTCCACTTTGAATCCCTTGACGAATATTCGTATACCCTCATCAACACCAAGTGGCCGTTGAAATACCGGCGGTACTTCAAAAATGAGATCCTCAGGTCGCAAGGTAGGTGGCGGAAGAAAGTCTTCTTGGGGTAATGCCCCGCCTGGGGTCGCGCCTCCGGGCAATGGTGGTAATGCCGGTAACGGCGGTGGAGCTTGTTGCGCAAATGCCTGCGACACTGGCACAGTCAAAATAAGCATCAGCAACGCAACAAGAATGGATTTATGCCGGGTGGTCACCCGACCGAACCCGGGGTAGTTATCAGCCGCCATGCCTGCTCCTTGGGTCTGATAAGTCTGCATTCGTTAACGTGAAAATCCGGATGCTGAATATTGTTTTTCTCGCAACCAGACCAAAAAGGATACGCATGTTCTGCAGCTCTTGCGACTGCTTTTAACATCATATCCCGTGGGCTAAAGTAAACCTTACTTATTGATGTTGCAACAAATATTCGAAAAACCAAGTGGTCAAAAAGCCCTCAAATGACGTAAAGATTGGTAGTATTCGACCAAGTTGGCAGGCCACAAGGTGATGGCAATTCTCGCTAATCTGAGTATATTTTTGTCTGGATCCAAACTTGGATTAACAAAAACGGTATTTCCTGCCCTATTGGAGAGTCCGAAGCTTTTATTTTTCAACGTGTTA
>JAZFYH010000201.1:0-2505 GCA_036443475.1 Gammaproteobacteria bacterium
ATAACAAAAAATGTGGTCTGTCCCTCAGACAAAGTCCTGGCGTGCTAAAATTGCCGCACGTTTAATCTCTGGATTGGACTCCTAAACCATGCATTACGATCACATCGTGCTGCCCAAACAGGGCGACCGCATTACCGTTAATACCGATTTATCCATCAGTGTCCCCGATAATCCAATTATTCCCTTTGTTGAAGGGGATGGCATTGGTGTGGATATCACGCCAGTCATGCAGAAGGTGGTCGAGGCGGCGGTCGATAAGGCTTACGGCGATAAACGAAAAATTGCCTGGATGGAAGTCTACGCTGGTGAAAAGGCTTGTGAGGTATATGGCGAGAATACCTACCTGCCGGATGAAACACTAGCCGCGCAGAAAGAATTTGTAGTCAGCATCAAGGGACCGCTGGGCACACCCACTGGTGGGGGTATCCGTTCCTTGAACGTGGCCATGCGCCAGCACCTGGATTTGTATGCTTGTGTGCGACCGATTCAGTTTTTCCCCGGTGTCTCCACGCCGATGAAAATTTCAGATCTCACCGACATGGTGGTGTTCCGCGAAAACACGGAAGACATTTACGCCGGTATTGAATGGGCCGCAGGAACAGAAGAAGTGCAGAAAATTATTGATTTCCTGCAGCGCGAAATGGACGTAACCGAAATCCGCTTTCCTTCCAGTTCCGGTATTGGCATTAAACCGGTATCAAAGGAGGGGTCACAACGCCTGGTCCGCAAGGCAATCAATTACGCCATTGCCAACGATCGTGTGTCAGTCTCGCTGGTGCATAAGGGCAATATCATGAAATTCACGGAAGGCGCTTTTTGTATGTGGGGTTACCAGCTTGCCAAGGAGGAATTTGGTGCCAGGGACATCGACGGCGGGCCCTGGCTGAAGTTCAAGAACCCGCAAACCGGGCATGACATCGTGATCAAGGACGTCATTGCAGATAATTTCATGCAACAAATTCTGTTGCGACCGGAAGAATACGACGTAATTGCCACCTTGAATTTGAATGGCGATTACATTTCCGATGCACTGGCCGCACAAGTCGGGGGCATAGGTATCGCCCCGGGCGGCAACATCGGCGACGGGATAGCGGTATTCGAAGCCACGCACGGCACCGCACCGGGTTTTGCCGGCAAAGATAGGGTGAACCCGGGTTCGCTGATTCTTTCCGGTGAAATGCTACTGCGTTACATGGGCTGGGCAGAAGCGGCCGACCTGGTCATTGCAGGCGTGGCCAAAACCATTGCGAACAAGGTGCTGACCTACGACCTGGCAAGACTGCGCGAAGCCATACGGGCGCCCAAGCGCGAACTGGCGGGGCAAAAAAACGTGCAGGAAAAAATGGAATCCCTCATCCCTGGCGCAACGTTGGTGGGGACATCCGGCTTTGGTGATGCCATTGTTGCCAATATGCAGTAATGCCGTATTGTTCAATTCGACTGAACAATTAGCGTTGCATCAAATTATTTGAATACCCTGTCCAACAAGAGCCAGTTCAACGTCGCCTGCCGCGATTGCCCCCGGCTGGCCGGCTTTTTGGACCAGGTTAAAGCGGAAAATAAGGATTATTGGTGCAAGCCTGTACCGCCGTTTGGGGATTCAACTGCAAAACTTCTGATTGTGGGCCTGGCACCTGGAATGCATGGCGCCAACGCGACAGGCAGGCCATTTACGGGCGATTACGCCGGTATATTGCTGTACCAGACGCTATACGACACCGGTTTCAGCAACCAACCCCTGTCGGAATCGGCGGACGACAACCTCAAGCTGGAGAATTGTCGTATCACTAATGCAGTCAAGTGCCTACCGCCCGGAAACAAGCCAACGACTGAGGAAATTATGTGTTGTAACAAATACTTATACAAGGAACTTAAAGCTTTGCCTGATAATAGTATCATCCTGGCGCTGGGTAAGATTGCGCACGATGCCGTGCTGCGTGCCTTTAGACACAAGATATCGCGGTTTCCCTTTGGTCATGGCACACAATATGCGCTTCCCGAGGGTCCTAAGCTGCTCAGTTCCTACCATTGCAGTCGCTACAACACCCAGACAAAGCGTCTTACCCCGGAAATGTTTATCGAAATCCTACAAACGGCCCGTGCCATGTTGGATAGTAAAGCTTGAAAGTTGCACACAACCAACCGACAGCTGAGATGAGTAAGACAATCGATACCCAGTTCGATCCTGAACCGCTGTTGAAAGCACTGACCGCGCGACCCGGCGTGTACCGCATGCTGGACGCCAAGGGTGAGGTTCTTTACGTCGGCAAGGCACGCAACCTGAAACGACGCGTTAGCAGTTATTTTCGCAAGGGCGCGCACGATGCCAAGACACTGGTGATGTTGAACCTGGTACGCGACATGGACGTGACGGTTACCCATACCGAGACCGAAGCACTGATTCTGGAAAACAATCTGATCAAGCAGCATCGGCCGCATTACAACGTACTGCTGCGAGACGACAAGAGTTACCCGTACATTCACCTCACCGAACATCGTTTCCCA
>JAZFYH010000202.1:0-3610 GCA_036443475.1 Gammaproteobacteria bacterium
GTTTAATATGCTTCTTACCGCTGTCTGTCCGCCGATTCCGCCCTTTGGAGATCAGATTTTGGCCGATCCGTTGGCCGATCCAATAATCCAGGACAACTTAAATTGGAGCATGTCGGGAGACACAGCAAAAATCCGGATAAACACCAAGGAAAAAGCCTTACTTGCAAATCAGATTAACGTTTATCTCAAACATCACCCGGTGGAGATTTGGTTTCGAAAAATATTTAAGGCATTGGCTAACGGCAAATTTGTTAATGAATCGACAATGCAGCACTTACTTGCGTTTGGAATACTACGTTACCTGGGCAGTGTACCAAATACGGATAATTTCCAAGAACTTATTGAACCCAGCCTCACTGCGCTCTACCGTATTGATTCATATCAAAAAGCAAAACAACCAGATGATCCTGATGCGATAGACCTCGCGAGTGGCCCAGATAGCATAAGGTTAATCAAAGAAGTGATACTTAAATCTTTTCCACTTTCAGCAAACCGTGTACTGCGAAAACCAATTCCCGAACCAATAGTAAATAATAAAAATTTCATAGATTTTACATTGCCAGACGCCTTACTTTAGTTTTAGCGCTTGCCTCCGGCGAGCTGCAACGCTTCCGGTAATTGGCGCAAACGCCACATACTGACAATGCCGAATACCGGGCCAAGCGCCAGCACGGCAAACACGCCCCGCCAGCCAACATATCCCTGTAACCAGTGTATAACCTGGATGGACACCATGGTCAGTAGAAAACCGAGACTGGTCTGCAACGTGAGTGCGGTGCCGACGTAACGCGGATCGGTCAATTCAGTGATCGCCGCGCTGAATTGTGCGCTGTCGGCAACGACCGCAAAACCCCACACCAGGCAAAGGACGGTCAAGAGCATGGGATACGCAAACAGCGGGCCGGCAATTAGGCAACAAGCACCGGAAATAGCGAGACTCCAGATTGTAATTGTTGTTCTGCCAAACCGGTCGGCAAGCGAGCCCGCCAGCAGAGCGCCTATGCCGCCCACGGCAATGGTTGCAAAGCCGGCAAGACGTGCGTTAACCACGGGTAGCCCGGCGACTTCGAAACTGGCAATGAGAAACAACGGTACCCACGCCCACATGGCGTACAACTCCCACATGTGTCCCAGGTATCCGTAATTGGCCAGCCGTGTTGGCTTGTGTGCAAAGGCCGTAAACATGTAGCGCCAATTGAACGGCGCGCTACTGCCCAGGAAAGGCCCGCTTTTAATGGCTAAACTCGCGAGCGCGCCGATCAACGCAAGCAAACTGGCGCTAAGCATTACGTCCTGCCAGGGCGGCATACCGGAAAATCCCGGCACCGCATTTAACAAATGCGGCATTGCCGTACCAACGGTCAGTGCGCCTACCAACAAGCCAATACCGAAACCGACGTCCGACTTGCACCAGGTAGCCATGATCTTCATGCCCGGTGGGTAGACACCCGCTAACATGGCGCCGGTCAGGATACGTAGCACAATGGTCATTACTGCACTGGTTTCAAATAGCGGAATGGCGGCATTAAACAGCGCAGCAAGTACGCTGCTAATGAAAAATACCTTGCGTGTATCAAAACGGTCAGGAAGATTAAGCATGGCGCTTGCCAGTGCGCCGACTACAAAGCCCAGTTGCACGCCCATGGTCAGCCAGGCACTGGTTGCACTGCTCAAGTCGTACTGCATAACCAGTTGTGGCACCACCGCGGATGCGGAGAACCACAAGGACATGACCAGCATGACGGCTAAAGCCAATGTGAGTAAATTAAAAGATTTGCCGGTTATGCGTGATGCGCTTTCTTGCATGCACGCATTTAACGCGGCTTGACCGTCGATTGCCAGCGTTTCTTAAGGCGATCAAGGTCGCCTTTTGTATTGCGCAGCAAATCGGTCGGTTTGCTGGAAATCCCATGAACTAATATGTATTTGAACAGATCAAGGAACCCGCGGAGCGGCCGAAACAAGCTAACACTCCCATTGTTCAAGCCGACTTTTGCACCACGCACCATACGAGTTGAGGGGAGGATAAAATGGCGCCAGCCAGACACATATCGGAACTTGACAGAAAGCTTATCGAAGCGGACTCCATCTGGAGTTACCTGCCTAACCTACTCTTGTACCCGCTACGCGGTGTGTCGTTATTCGTCATTATGTTTTTCGGTGCCTTGGCGTGGGCGTTCTCCATTTCAATTATTATTTTCTCGATTTATCTTTTATTCTTTTCTGTAGCTTTGCTGCATTATTTCTTCAGCATTCTCGAGAACACGATTTACGGGCGCGGCAGCCCTCCGGATCTTGGCTCCAGCGAGTTTTTTAACCTCGATGGCCGTCCGGAAAAATTGACCACGGTGGCGTTTCTTTACCTGACAGTCGCAGGAATTTTGTTTGCAAACGAGTTCCATGCTTTGGCAAACGTCATCGGCGCAATCAGTTTCTTCCTGTTGCCGGCGTGTGCGGTATTAGTCGCCGTACATGAACCTTTCTGGATATACGGCAATCCATACCACCTCGCATCGTTTGCCCTGGCGGCCGGACCCGGATACTGGTTGTTTGCTGGCATATTCGCCATCGGAGCAACCTTCGTCCTGGACGTCCTCGCCCAAACCGGCATCTCTGTTTGGGAGGGATCCCCTGCGGACTTGCTGTTCAGCCCGCGATCATTGCAGAGCATGGTCGTTTTCATGTTCACACTGTATTTTTCCTACCTGTTGGCGCACATGCTTGGATTCATCATTCACCATCGCCACGAGGAGTTGAACATCAAGCCGCTGGTTCGCGCGAAAAGCGGCGACGAGAGGCAAAACGATGATTTGCACGACCATATCGACAGGCTGTGGAATAGGGTTGATCGTGCAATCCGGTCAAAGAACCTGGAAGAGGCGAAAAATATTTTAATGCGAGACGAGGGACCGGGAGAAAACCTGCACCTTTATCATGAGGAGTTGTTCGAACGTACATGTGAATCGAAAGTCGGTTTGTTGATTTTTAACCAGGGACGCCGTTTGATCGATTTCATGGTAAGAGAAAAACGCTTCGATCGTGCGCTCGATATAGTGGAATTGTGCCTGGACAAAACCACGCAGTTTGAAGCGGGGCAGCCGGAAGTTGTGGTAAAGCTGGCGAATATGGCTCTTACGAATCACCGCTACGCCCTGTTTGAGCGCATCCTTGGTCCCGCAATGGAATGGTATGTGGGCAAGCCCGAATTCGTTGACTTAGTCTTGCTCAAGACAAGGTATCTTGTTGATGTCAAGTCGGATGAAACAGGCGCGCTTGCCGAGCTGGAAAGGCTTGACGTTGACCGTTCCCATCCGCTAAAGGCGAAAGTCGAAGGTTTGATAAACGCGCTGCGTAATATCCTGAACCGCTAGAGTGGCACGCATTCGGCGTAATCGACAACAATTTGTAGTGATCAATTGTCCGGGTTAAGCATGTAGATATCAAACAGTCGATGCTCGAACCCGTATAGCCGATGGACCAATTCCGCGGTCAAGTCCAGGCCGTTCTTGCCGTTAGTTAATACGACAATACCGCTGCGCTCTGTCAGCGAACCCATGATCAAACTGCTGAAATACGGGTTGGCGTCAACATGGAAGAAGTATTCGCTACC
>JAZFYH010000203.1:0-7805 GCA_036443475.1 Gammaproteobacteria bacterium
AGCAGGAAAACGGCCGTCTTCAAAGGCCTGTCCAATGATTGGAATAACCTTGTCATCAACAAAACGTCCAACGGTGTCCTGCACCAATTGTTCTTCGTCATTTAACAGGCCGCGCACCTGGTAAAGATCAAGCGGGTTTAAGGATTCCACGTAGTTCTCCATGTCCGGCGTTGCCGGCACATCAATTTTGAAACGACTGCCCTGAAACCGGGTCAAAGTCGTGAGCCCGTCAACACCCACACGCAGGCTAGGGTGCGGACCGAGCAAAAATCAAGCGCGCAATCATACTCCAATCGCCTGCGCTTTTGAGGCAGGGTGACGGCTGCGGAGGGGTGTGCGGGGTATGCTAGGGTTCAGCCCCAGACAGGCCAGGGTACACGCCATGTATGGATTTTTAGTCTTTCTGTTGGCATTTGCCGGCGGTTTTTCGGTGATGTCCATCGAGCTGCTGGGTGGGCGCATTCTGGCGCCCTACTTTGGCTCCAGCATTTACGTTTGGGGGTCCATCATCACTATTTTCATGGTGGCCTTATCCATCGGTTACCTGCTGGGTGGTCAGTTTTCCCTGCACAACCCGTCTTTGAAACGCTTTGGCGTGATTTTTCTAATCTGCGCAATTGCCGTACTGCCCATGATTTTCGGCGCTGAAGCATTGATGCAGTGGGTGTTCATGCGGTTCGAAGACCCACGCTATGGTTCGCTGATTGCGGCCAGCGGCTTGTTCTTTTTACCCACGGTTGCCATGGGTATTGTTTCGCCTTATGCGGTGCGGTTGCTGGTAAAAAACCGTGAGCACAGCGGGCATGTTGCCGGACGATTGTATTTCGTGTCCACGGCGGGCAGTGCACTGGGTACCTTATTAACCTCGTTTTACCTCGTGTTGTACTTTGAAGTGAATCAGATTTTATACACCCTGTTGGGTGTGCTCGCCGGCTGCGGTGTGGCCGCCATGCTGGTCGCTGCCCGCCAGGGAGAAAGTGCGGCATGAAAAAGCTGCTCCTTTTGATTGTGTGTTGCCTGCCACTGGCGGTTGCCGCGGAAGTCATTTACGAAAAAAAATCCCTGTACCGCAATATCAGCGTTATCGACCAGGGAGGTGAATTGTGCATGCGGTTCACTCTGCGACGTACCCGCTTTTCGTCGATGCAGTCCTGCATGTACAAGAAGGATCACGATCTATTGGTGTTCGACTACGCAAAGTTAACGTTCGCCGGCTTGCTGATGAACCCGAATCCAAAACGTGTGTTGATTGCGGGACTAGGCGGTGGATCACTGGCCAGAGTATTTCGTGAAGCGTTTCCTGATGCGATTGTTGATGCGGTAGAAATTGATTCGGCCGTTATAGATGTCGCTGACCGATTTTTCGATTTTCGTGCCGGTGGCAACATTAATATTATCGAGCAGGATGCACGGGTGTTCGTCAAGCGGCAATCGTTGCACGGTAAACAGTACGATTATATTGTGCTCGACGCATTCAACGGCGAGTACATTCCAGAACACCTGATGACACGGGAGTTCCTGGAAGAATGTCGCAGCCTGTTAACAGCCGATGGCGTGCTGGTAGCCAATACGTTTTCCCTAAGCCGCCTTTATGACGCCGAGTCTGTGACTTACGAGCAGGCCTTCGGCTGGCTGGTAAATGTCAAACAGGAAACGGGTAATCGCATCATCCTGACATCGCGTGCCGCCATGCCTGGGCATAAGGAGTTGCGCCAGGCAGCCGCCAGCTTCCCGGTAGATCTCAGTCGCTTTGGTCTTGATCTTAAATGGGTGGCGCGACAAATTCGCCTGTACCCGGATTGGAATCGAAATGCGCGCCCGCTCACTGATCAGTACAACCCGGCGAATCTTTTGAATACACCTCAATAATGGGATGCGGACAATGAATGCACGACAAGTGGGTCTGATCATTAGCATGCGGAAGATACATCAATGAACTTATTCCACCGGTTGATGCGTGCAGGCTGGATCAGCAGCGCCCGCAAGTTGGAACTGTATCCGCCATTTTTCGTCATGCGCATTAAGGTTTTGGAAATCAGCAATGACTGGCGCAAAGTGCGCATCCGCTTGCCGCTAAACCGTCTGTCACGCAATCCCGGCGGTGTGATGTTTGGCGGTTACCAGGCATCATTGGCTGATCCCATCGCAGCGCTCGTGTGTGCAAATATTTTTCCTGAGTACTCGTCATGGACGCGCGCTATGAACATGGATTTTCAGCATGGTGGTAGCACGGATTTGGAATTACGGTTCGAGTTTCCGCCCGAGCTGGAAGCCAGTATACGAGAAGAACTGGCACACAAGGATCGGTCAACGCCAACTTTTGAATATGCGTATTACCTAACGGATGGTAGTGTCTGTTCAGTGATAAAAAATACCGTCGCAATACGTCCGAAAGGTTACCAACGTGCGACGACACCTCCGGCAGGTACCCACGAGTACTAGGACGAACAGGGATGTTAATAATGAGATTTCATCGGCGAAATAACCTGACCAAGCGCCATTTGATAATGCTGGCGTTAATTCTTTCGATTGCTGCGTGCGGGATTACGCCTGTTAGTGAGCCCCCTAGTGATGATAGAAGTTCAGTGTTACCACGCCGGGTGGTGGATTCCGCTTCACGTGCCGAGCAGTTGCGGGATGCAGGCGTGGAGCCGCTGAGCGGGCAGAATATTGCATATACGATGGATCGGCTGGAAGCCAGTCTGCGCCGCGTATTTGCCGGCAGCTCGGCGTCTGTAATACGTGAACCAGGTAGGTTGCTGATTCGTAGCAACCTGAGCCAGGTGATCAGTCTGCAAACCGGTAACCTGCAACCAGAATTCACACCACAGCTGGAAAGCATAGCGGAAATCCTGCCACAGTTTCCGTCCGTGTTCATCGAAATTGGTGTGCACACGGATTCAGCGGGTGGCCAGAGACTGAATTATCGAAACAGCGAGTCGCAGGTCAGCCTTATAGCGGAATACCTGCTGGACCAAAACGTGCCCGCTTCACACTTGGTACTTCATGCTTTTGGAGAATCCAGTCTGCTGGTAACTGAGGGCAGCGCGGCGGAGCGGGCCATCAACTACCGCGTGGAATTCGTGTTTTTACCTGTCACTTCCAATAATTAGCGCGGCGATTACTTGGCGCGCGGCTGGGCTTGTGGTGTACTTTAATGCCGGCGCCGCCAGTGGCTAATTATATTACCGGATGAATCTGGCAGGAGAACCTTATGCAGCACGTGAGTCGACAACAGGTTGAAGAGCTGGCTGGTTTTGCGGACCAGCACGACTTGAGCAAACTTGTTGGCGCCATGGTGCGCATGTCGCCCTCGGCACTGGCTGAGTTGCGGTCCATCATCTGGCTGGGCAGAGACGGTGAAAGCCCGAAACATTGGGATGCCCTGGTGATCGAAGCAAGATCACAGGTTGACGATCAGACGGTGCGGTTCCTGGCAGAATCGGCGGACCTCGGTCAAAACCTGCGTAAAGGCATCGACTTGTTGGAAGCATCCGGCCGGATTTGACACTCAGTCGAAGGGGATTAACGTGGACACCCTTACCCAGGCAGTAAGCGGTGCCGTTGTTGGCATTGCGTTAGGTGAAAACAACAAGCTTGCAAGTATTTCGCTGGCGAAACGCGCACTGATTGTTGCGCTGGCCGCTGCCGCACCGGATCTCGACAATCTGCTGGCCTTGAGTGGCAACCCGTTTCTGTATCTGGATCATCATCGTGGAATTACACATTCCATCGTTCTTCTGCCTGTCTGGGCGGTATTACTCGGACTGTTGTTTGCGTGGCTACTGAAGCTGAAGGCAGCAAAAAAGGAAGTAATCCTGCTGGCGGGAATCGGGATTGCGGCACACATTGCGGGTGACCTGATTACCGCTTACGGCACAATGGTGTTTACGCCCATTTCGTCCATTCGCTTTTCATTTCCGATCACATTCATTATTGACCTGGTATTTTCAGGCATTCTGCTGGCCGGGTTGGCGGTTGCGGCCTGGAAGCATTCGGCGCGTGTTGCCTTGTTCAGCTTGCTGATGCTCGGAAGTTATCTCGGTTTGCAGTCGGTTCTGCATTACCACGCAAGAGCCATTGGTCAGGCGTACGCTGAAGCCAGCGACCTCAGTGCAACTGAAATGCATGTTTACCCGCAGCCGTTGTCACCTTTCCGTTGGAAAATCGTTGTGGTCACGGACAAACATTATCATCGGGCTTATGTGGATTTTCTGGCTAGCGAGACTCCTGAACCGGCTGGGGCAGACGCTTCGTTTTTTGAAACACTGAACGCATCCTATCAACCGACAGATCAGGCAAATTGGCGCGCGGTGCTGAAATACCCTGAGGCCGTGCGTATTGCTACTAAGGCGCGTAAGGCCTGGCAGCAACCTGGGTTTGCCAGTTACCGTGAGTTCGCCGAGCTTCCTGTGGTGTTGCGAGTCCGCGAGGAAGACAGTTTCCTCTGTGTGTGGTTTACCGACATGCGTTTCGCGTTACCGGGGCGCAAGCCGCCATTCAGTTATGCACAATGCGAAGACGAATTTCGTGAATGGCATTTAAAAAACTGATTATGAACATATTGTGTAGCCACTTCGAAATTGGAATCGACCTGTTATGAGCGCTAACAAAAAACTGGTCGTATTCGTGCATGGCTGGAGTGTGCGCAGTACTGATACCTATGGTGGGTTGCCAGAGCGTCTGAAATCCGAAGCAGCGCAGCAACGCGGCCTGGCGCTTGATGTGCGTCATATATGGTTGTCCAAGTACGTCAGTTTTCACAATAAAGTTACCGTGCCGGATATCGTGCAGGCATTTGATGCCGCATTGAAAAAAGAACTTGGTAAAGAGTTGTCAAACGGCAGGGGACTGATTTGCATAACACACAGCACCGGCGGACCAGTGGTGCGGGAATGGCTGCAGGAATTTTATTTCCGGCGCGGTAAGAAACGCACCCCAATCAGTCACCTGGTGATGCTGGCGCCGGCAAATTTCGGTTCAGCGTTAGCGCAGTTGGGCAGTTCCCGCCTGGGCCGCCTGAAAACCTGGTTCGAGGGGGTTGAGCCGGGGTTAGGCGTGCTGGACTGGCTTGAGCTAGGCAGCCCCGAATCGTGGCAACTGAATAAGGAATGGTTGGACAACGCCGATGAAGTCATAGCGAACGGCACCTACCCGTTTGTCTTGACCGGCGTCAGTATTGATCCCCGTATTTACGATCACGTCAATTCCTATACCGGAGAAACGGGTAGCGACGGCGTGGTAAGGGTGGCGGCAGCCAACTTGAATATGGCGCATTTTACGATTCAGCAGAAACGCGCGGCCGATCACTCGGGTCCACTGTTACCGCTCAAACTGGGCAAGGGTAAGGAAATCGCGAATTTGCCGTTGGCGCTGATTGAAGGGCGATCGCATTCAGGTGATGCAATGGGCATCATGCGTAGCGTGCACGACGATGACCAACCGCACCCGACGGTCGATGCACTGCTGAAATGTATTGTGGTTTCCAATCGGCGCGACCACGCCAAGCTGGTCAAGGAGTTTGAGCAACAGCGCCAGCAGGTCGAAGCTCGGCAACGCGTTGAAATTTTGGATTTACCCGGACACTTCGACCGGAAACGCATCAACGACCCCTGTGCCATGGTGATCTTCAGGGTACGCGATGACCTGGGCAACACAGTAAGCGATTTCGAGATATTGTTTTACGGTCGCGACAATAACCTGGATGCTTTGCCGCCCGGGTTCCTGATTGACAAGCAGAAGAATCGCCGCGATCCGGGCGTCATTACGTTTTATTTTAATGCGGCCCGCATGCAAGGCTGCGAACCGATACATCATGACGGTGAAGAAATACGCCCGGCATTGAGGGGTTGCGAACACCTTGGGTTGAGAGTTGTACCCTATCCGCAAAGCGGGTTCGTGCATTACTTGACAGGTGAGTTGTCGGCCAGTGCAAGCAATTTGCGCAAGCTGATTCGCGCGAACCAGACCACGCTAGTGGACATTGTGTTGCATCGCGTAATTCATGCAGGCGTTTTCCGGCTGTCACGCGAACTGCATGATGGGGATTTCACCCGCGATCCAGAAGGGGATCCCGTCTGATCAGTCAAATCGGGCGTGCTACAATTTCCGCCCTCGCATGAATGCCTTAACCATCAGCAACCTGATCAAGACCTACCGCAACGGCGTTACCGCCTTGCGCGGTATTGACCTCAACGTAGAGAGCGGCGATTTCTGTGCATTGCTGGGCCCAAACGGCGCCGGCAAAACCACCGCAATAGGCATCGTCACCAGCCTGGTAAACAAAACATCGGGCAAGGTAAGCGTGTTCGAACACGACATCGATACGGACTTTCCACTTGCCAAGGCTTGTATCGGCCTTGTGCCACAGGAAATCAATTTCAATCAGTTCGAAAAAACATTCGACATCGTGGTTAACCAGGCGGGGTATTACGGTATTCCACGCAAGCTTGCCTGTGAGCGCACTGAGGAATACCTCAAGCAGTTACATCTCTGGGATAAACGCGATGAACTGTCGCGCAACCTGTCCGGTGGCATGAAGCGGCGGCTGATGATTGCCAGAGCACTGGTACACCGGCCGCGCTTGTTGATTCTTGATGAACCAACTGCCGGTGTGGACATTGAAATTCGCCGTTCCATGTGGGCCTTCCTTAGAAAGATTAATGCCGAAGGCACCACTATTATTTTGACCACACATTACCTGGAAGAAGCCGAAAACCTATGTCGTAACGTGGCAATTATCAACAACGGTGAAATTGTGGAACACGGTTCAACCCGCTCTCTTCTCGACAAACTGCACACCGAGACTTTTGTGCTCAATCTGCGCGCACACACTGAAGGCTTGCCTGAATTGAGTGGCTACAACGTAAGAAGGATTGATACCGAAACCCTGGAAGTAGACATCAACAAAGATCAGAACATCAACGATCTGTTTGCGTTGTTATCCCGCAACAATCTGCAGGTGCGATCCATGCGCAACAAGGTCAATCGCCTGGAAGAGTTGTTCCTGCGCCTGGTCGATGAGGGCAAGAAGTAATGCCCCGGGTAAAGCAAAATCTGATCGGATTAGAGACCATCGTGCGCAAGGAAATTACCCGTGTGCTGCGCATCTGGATACAGACTGTGGTTCCGCCTGCCATCACAATGACTTTGTATTTCATCATTTTTGGTAATTTGATCGGTCGGCGCATAGGTGAAATGGGCGGATTCGATTACATGGCCTACATTGCACCGGGCCTCATCATGATGTCGGTGATTACCAATTCTTATGCCAACGTGGTGTCGTCCTTTTTTGGCGCAAAGTTCGCGCATCACATAGAGGAACTGTTGATTTCACCATTACCCAACCATTACATACTGATTGGCTACATCACCGGCGGTCTGCTCCGCGGTTTATTAGTGGGTGCCATGGTCACAGTCGTGGCATTGTTCTTTACCGATCTCGACGTTCAACACCCATGGATAACCATTAGCATCGTGTTATTGACCGCCATTGTTTTTTCACTGGCCGGGTTTATTAACGCGGTTTTTTCGACAAAGTTCGATGACATATCCATTATTCCGACCTTCATACTTACCCCGCTGACCTACCTGGGTGGCGTGTTTTATTCCATCAATCTGCTACCGGAATTCTGGCAGAACGTGTCGCGCGCCAACCCCATTCTATACATGGTTAACGCCTTCCGTTACGGCGTCCTGGGCGTGTCCGACATCTCCATTGTCGAGGCGTACATGATCATTGGTGTGTTTGTGGTGCTGTTGTATACATTCAGTATTTATTTACTGAATCGAGGAGTTGGTTTACG
>JAZFYH010000204.1:0-2233 GCA_036443475.1 Gammaproteobacteria bacterium
ATACCAAAGAGACCGTTGCCCTTCTCTCAATTTATATGCTGCTGATCGAAGCTTTTCTTTTCGGTTTCCGCTGCGATTACAAACACTGGCGATTGGTTATTCGCACAGGGTACGCGGGGATAATTCTGGCACTGCTCACTGGACTTATGTGGCTGTTATTCGTTTCGCCGGCGTGGCTGCACGACCTCTACCTGACCCGGACGTATACCCTGGGCGAAAGGTTGTTTACTGAAGCTAGGGTTTTATTCTACTACCTGCGTCTTGTCCTGCTATTGCCAATCAATGAATACGGCCTGTTTCACGATGACATTGATTTGTCGTCCGGTTTATTCTTTCCATGGACAACAGCACTGTCCTGCCTCGGGTTGCTTGGCCTGATCACCACTGCTGTCATATTCAGAAAACGGCTGCCGCTGGTGGCCTTTGGTATTGCCTGGTTCATTGGCGGACACCTGCTGGAAAGCAGCTTCCTGCCGTTGGAAATCGCCTTCGAACACCGCAATTATCTGCCCGCAATCGGGCCGTTGCTGTTATTGGCATATGGCCTGTTCACTTTGCCGCAAACATTTTTACAACCACACAGTGGAGCCGTCATGCTGTCGCTATTTATTGTGATCGCTGCATCAATCACTGCACTGCGGGCGTATGACTGGTCGAGCGAATACAATCACGCCGTTGCTGAGTACCGGAACCATCCTGAATCATTCCGTGCAAATCTGACTCTCGCTGGCATACAACTGGAATGGTCTCGCCAACTGTCGTCCGGTGATCGAAACAAGATGCACCAACTGGCGCAAGAACGATTGCGCCGGGCGGCGGACTTGGATAAATCCAAACCTATCGCTTTATTCGTGCTACTGATGAGTGCCTATTGTTTTGATAAGCCGGTGGACCCTGCATGGATGCACGAGCTTGAACTGCGTATTCGCAATACACCTATGTCATCTTCCACAATTAGGTGGTTGGATATGCTTACTCTTCCCGATTCGCAGGTTCGTTGCGGAATGCCCAGTGGCGATATGGAACGACTGTTCAAGGCCGGCTTCGAAAACTCGAACAAGGCCAGCTGGCTCACGGCGAAATTCAATGTAGTTGCAAGTCGATTTTTTGCTAATGAGTACAATAACGCCGAAATGGCAATCTATCTTCTCGCATTGGCTATCGAACAAGAACCGACTGACCCGTCTTACCGCGTGTTCATGGGGAAACTAATGAATCTCGTCGGTCGCAATGATGAGGCGAAAGAAGAGCTTGAACTCGCGAAATCACTGGATCCGCTTGGCATTTATACCAGCCTAATTGCTAACATTGCTGCAGACATTGAAAAGAATGAAACCGCGTCCGATGAAAACTAAGACCATAAGCATTGTTATTCCTGCTAAGAACGAAGCAGAAACGATTGAATCATTGGTAATCGATTTACGGGCTACTGTTTCTCCCGATGAAGTAATCGTCGTCAACGATGGTTCAACCGACGAAACGGCTGAACGTGCCCGTGGTGCGGGCGCCACGGTTATTAACCACCCCTACAGCAAAGGTAACGGCGCGGCAATAAAGTCCGGCGCCCGCGCGGCAAGCTCCGATGTGCTTGTCTTTCTTGACGGCGACGGCCAGCACCGCGCCGAACACCTGCCGCCATTGTTGGCGAAATTTGAGCAGGGCTTTGACATGGTCATCGGTGCCAGACAGCTAAGAGGTCAGGCCTCCGCGTCACGTGCCATCGGCAATTTTATTTACAACAAGCTCGCTAGCTGGATTACCGGGCAGCCTATCCCCGACCTCACTTCCGGGTTACGTGTCGTAGACCGGGCAAAATTCTGCCAGTTTCTTTACCTGTTGCCCAACGGGTTTTCCTATCCCACGACGTCGACCATGGCTTTTCTCAAAATGGGATACAGCGTGACATTCCAGCCATTCGCCGTGTTGCCACGCCAGGGTGGAAAAAGCCACATCAGTCTCGTCAAGGACGGCGCAAGGTTCCTGCTCATCATTTTCAGGATCGGTACCTTGTATTCGCCCTTGAAACTGTTTGCGCCAATCAGTCTTGGTTTTTTCTTGCTCGGTCTGTCCTACTACGGCTACACATTTATCAATTTCGGTCGCTTCACCAACATGAGTGCGCTGTTATTAATCACCGCTGTATTGACCTTCCTAATCGGCCTTGTTTCTGAACAAATTACCCAGATGACGTATTCACAAGTCGGTACTAAGTCCCATCAAAACAGCGATTGAG
>JAZFYH010000205.1:0-4661 GCA_036443475.1 Gammaproteobacteria bacterium
CCGAAAAAAAGCAGCGGTAAAGAGGAGAACCGCGTCGAGAAGAAAAACGGCAACTAAAAAGAGATCGGTAAAAAAGAAAGCACCTACGAAGCGTGGCCTGCGGAAGAATGTCAGCAAAAAGAAAGCCGGCAAGAAAAAGAATGTCAAGAAAAAACGCGGCCGACGTTAAACTTCAACGAGAAAGCGGCCTTTTATAGCGCCGTGCCGAACTCACGGGATTGTGCAATTCAGCCGCTTTCTTTATGCACCGGCCAGCAGGTCGATCAATTGGTCGCCGATAATCTTTTTGCGCCAGCCTGAATGCAGCGGCAGGTTTGACTCGCCACGCACCAGGTTCTCAATGTCACGCCGCGTTGCCAATGTAGATGGCGTAATGTTTAATTCAACCCCGCGAGCGCGCGTTATCTCAAGCAATTGTCCTACTAGTGTTCGCTGTCGATTGCTCAATCGAGCCGGTAGTGGCTCGCGATGTTGTGGTGTACCAGAATGCGCTTGTTGTACAACTTGCGTCAGTTCCGCGACATATTGTTTTGGCACACCTTTAATGGCTGTCAGCGAATGAATGGTCACTGTGTCGCATTGCGCAATATCCAGTAAGCTTTCGTCCCGCATTATCCATTGCCGTGGGCGGTCTTCTTGGCGCGCAGTTTTTTCACGCCAGGCTGCAAGCGCACCCGCAACCAACCACTGAGGATCTGATAATCGGGCCATGCCTCGGACTCTTGTCCAAGCGGTTTCCACGGGTTGGTTGTACAGCTCAGGGTTTGTCAACAATCCGGATTCGGCGTCCTGCCATGATGCGCGCTCCAGCTCATCAAGGTTTGCCCGCAGCTTGTCATATATTGGCAACAGATAGCGCACGTCGTCCGCGGCATAGGCCAGTACTTTTTCGGGCAAGGGCCGTTTTTTCCAGTTGAATCGAGTATGGGCTTTTTCCAGTTGCACATCACAAAGAGCCTGGGTCAGGTCTGCGTAGCCAATCTGGTCACCGAAGCCGCAAAATCCAGCCGCGATCTGCGTATCGAACAGTGGAGCCGGCACGTGGCCGAGTGCTTGATAAAGCACCTCCAGGTCCTGCTTGCCCGCATGCAGAATTTTCAAGCAGTCAGTGGCGAAGAAAAGGTCTGCGAGTGGGGTCAGACTGCGTATTTTCAGTGTATCAACGCAAACCAATTCGTCACCGATAACAAGTTGCACAAGGCAGAGACAGGGGAAGAATGTCCTCTCTCGCACAAACTCGGTGTCTATCGCCAACCGGTTGGCATCGCAGTTGCGTGACACGAAGTCTTCCAGGTCACGATCAGTGCTGAGCAAGATTAATTTATTCATGTAGAGGGTTACACAAGATATCGGCTGTGCCAGTCATCGGTTATGATGCCATGCCACGCTGGACAGGATCTAAAATTTGTATCCGCTCACAAAAAGCTTCTTTGACCTGGCGCTGTTGCGACTCGCTCCGCAGCAACTTCCTGCATCGGGATTCTTGCTTAGCCTGGTTGTCGTTCTGTTTCTGCTTATAGAGACTTTTGGTTATCACATTACCGTCGCTAACTGGCGCGTGTCGTTTATCGTAACCATTGTCGACATCGGGTTAATGGCGTTGTTCGCCAAAGCTGTGCTTGACCTGTCTTCCCACAGTGGCCGGCTTTTCAAGACACTGGTGGCATTGTACGGGGCTGGTTGCATTGTGCAATTTCTGTCTATTCCTTTTGTCGCGTTATTCATTCGTAGCGCGGCGGCGGAAAATTATCGCCTGGCAAACCTCACTTTTTTTGCATTGTTGTTCTTCGCCGGTTGGCAGGTGCTGGTGAACGGGCACATATACCGGCACGCACTAAATACTAAATTGGGGTGGGGAATTATCATTGCTCTCGCGTTTCAGGTGATGAGTCTGCTGATCAGTATTCCGCTGCTGAATCCTATCCAGGGAGGCGCCACCTGATGCACCTGCACATTCTAGGTATCTGCGGTTCGTTCATGGGTGGAGTCGCCGCGCTTGCTCGTGCCGCCGGGCACGAGGTAACGGGGTCGGATGAAAATGTTTATCCGCCGATGAGTGACCAACTGCGTGCACTTGGTATCGAGTTGCACCGTGGCTACGACCCTGCTCAGCTGGACAACAAGCCTGATGTGGTTGTTATCGGTAACGCGCTGTCTCGAGGTAACCCCTGTATTGAGCGCGTGCTAAATGATGATATGGCGTACATATCAGGTCCGCAGTGGCTGGCAGTCAACGTGCTCAATGAACGCCACGTTATTGCCATTGCAGGTACGCACGGCAAGACTACGACAACCAGCATGCTGGCATTTATTTTGGAACGTGCCGGCCATGAGCCAGGCTTCCTGATCGGTGGTGTCGCCCCTGACCTCGAGATATCCGCAAAAAAGGGTAATGGACGGTGCTTTGTTGTAGAAGCCGACGAGTACGATACCGCATTTTATGACAAGCGTTCGAAATTCATACACTACCGACCGCGCACATTAGTTTTGAATAATCTTGAATTTGATCACGCGGATATATTCCCGGATCTGGAAAGCATCAAGCGCCAGTTTCACCATCTTGTGCGAACTGTCCCTGCCAATGGGCGCATTATTTGTAATACAGCTGACGAATCACTGCGTGACGTGCTTGCGGAGGGATGTTGGACTCCGATAGAACATTTTGGTGAAAAAACGGAAGCCGAGTGGAGTGTGTTGCCACATGAAAAAGATGCGTCAAGATTCAGTGTCAGTTATCTGCGCAATCATGTTGGAACCATCGAATGGAAACTTGTTGGCGAGCACAACATGCTGAATGGGCTCGCCGCTGTGGCCGCCGCACACCATGTCGGCGTGGCACCTGAAAAGGCTGTGGAACTGCTGGCGGGTTTTTCCGGTGTCCGGGGCAGGCTTGAACTCATAGGCGAACAGAGTGGTATTCGCGTGTATGACGATTTTGCCCATCATCCGACCGCGATTCGATTGACGCTCCAGGCCGCCAGACATGCTGCCAGCGGAAACGTCATTGCCGTGCTTGAACCACGTTCCAATACCATGCGCATGGGCACGCATACCGCTGAGCTGGAAGCGGCGTTGAACGTTGCAGATCGCGTCTTTCTTTACCAGCCACCCAATCTCGGTTGGAATCTAGGTGTCTTGACCACCGCAATGAAAGACAAGGCAAGAGTATTAGGTGAGCTGGATGCGCTGGTGGAACAGCTTGCGGATGCCGCTGGAACAGGGGATGACGTAATCATCATGAGCAACGGTGGGTTTGGTAACCTGCCGGAACGTCTGTTAAAACTGCTTGCGGAAAGACAAAAATGATGCCAGACGTGGAAAAATCGACACATGATCGCGACTGACAAGTGCATAAGAGACACATAGTCGCAGCTGACAACCGTATAAGAATCACTTGACCGCGGCTGACAGTCATATAAGACCCTGGGCAATCGTGAACTGGATCAAATTGAAATATGCCGCAATCTGACGAGCGCACCATAACACTAGCGATGACCGGCGCGTCCGGCGTGCAATACGGTGTGCGTCTGCTGGAGTGTCTACTCAGTGCAAAACTGAATGTACAGTTGTTGATGTCCAAACCCGCACAGCTTGTATTCAGCATGGAAACCGACATGCAGTTGCCAGCGAAAAGCCGGTCTATTCGAAATTATTTTATTGAGTTGTTTGACTGTGAGCCCAACCGGTTACAGGTGTATGGCCACGATCAATGGACCGCGCCGGTTGCCAGCGGATCAAATGTTGCGGCAGCGATGGTGATCTGCCCGTGCAGCATGGCCACACTTTCTGCGGTAGCGGTGGGGGCGAGTCGTAGCCTGTTGGAACGCGCTGCAGACGTCATGCTCAAGGAACGGCGTCAACTGATTCTCGTGCCGAGAGAAACGCCGTTTTCCGCCATTCATCTGGAGAACATGCTGCGGCTTTCCCAGGCAGGCGCGGTCATCCTGCCGGCGAACCCCGGTTTTTATCATCGACCCGAAACAGTGCAGGACATTATTGATTTTGTGGTCGCGCGTGTACTGGATCATCTAAACGTGCAACACGGCCTGATCGAACGCTGGGGCGAGGAAGAAATTCAGGAAGAAGACTAAGCTGTGGCCAAAGAGATTCCACTTTTTCCATTGCAAACGGTGCTTTTCCCCGGCGGACTGTTGCCGCTGCGGATTTTCGAAGCCCGGTACATAGACATGATCAGCCGGTGTTTTAAGCAGGAATCTACATTTGGCGTCTGTTTTATTCGTGCAGGCACGGAAACCACAACGGAGAGTTTCTACGAGATCGGCACGACCGCAAAGATTAACGATTGGGACATGGACAATGACGGGTTATTGAATATTTCTTGTACTGGAGAAGATCGGTTTCAGTTGTCACGCCAAAAAACTGAAAAAGATGGCCTGAAGGTTGGTCAGGTCGAGCTACTCAAGCCTGAACAGAAATTACAGCTGGAAGGGGAAAATGAAAAACTGGCGCAATTTCTTCAAAATGCGTTTGTCCAGTTACCCGAGCACTACAAGGACCAGCAGACAATGTTTAACGATGCCACCTGGGTGGGTTACCGGCTTGCGGAGCTGCTCCCTATAAGCATGATACAGAAACAGTACTTGCTTGAAATTAATGACGCACGACAACGCCTGGATATTCTTTATCCGCTCATGGAGTCA
>JAZFYH010000206.1:0-7969 GCA_036443475.1 Gammaproteobacteria bacterium
TCCGAGTTCCCAGCGGTCGCTTCGATCTCCAAACTGGATCTTGGCAGTGAAAAGATTTTTACGGTGGCACTACGTGACATTACAGATGAGCAGGAAGCAGAGAAACAACGTCGTCAAGCGCAGAAAATGGAAGCAGTGGGGCAACTCACCGGAGGCATAGCGCATGATTTTAATAATTTGTTGACTGTTATTCTGGGTAATTTGCAGATGCTTGATGAACAATTCACGGCTGACGACGATTCCAGGCAGATGACCACAACGGCGTTAAAGGCAGTGTTTCGTGGTGCCGATCTCACCAAACGACTGCTGACGTTCTCCCGGCAGCAGATACTGGAACCAATTGTAATCGACATTAATCAGCTTGTTTGGAAAATGAACGATCTGCTAAGACGAACTCTGGGTGAAGCGATAGAAGTCAAAACAAATTTTGCAGATGAACTTTGGCCGACCCTGTTGGATCCCGGCCAGTTAGAAAATAGTTTACTCAATCTTTCGATCAACGCCCGTGATGCCATGCCTGATGGCGGTATGCTCACGCTTGAAACCGCAAATATTCAACTGGATGAGCACTACTGCGCAAAGCATTCCTGGGTATCCCCCGGTGACTACGTCATGCTGGCAGTGAGTGACGTTGGTGAAGGCATTGCGCCAGAGATCCAGGACAGGGTATTTGAACCCTTCTTTACTACCAAGGATACCGGCAGGGGCAGCGGTCTTGGATTGAGCATGGTATACGGTTTTGTCAAGCAATCCGGCGGACACGTCAATATCTACAGTGAGCAAGGACATGGCACGACCATAAAACTTTATTTTCCAAAAACCAAAACCCGGCAAGCGGTCACCGAAGCACAGGCCGAACTTGAAGTGACCCCGCGGGGCAATGAAACGATCCTGGTGGTCGAGGATGACATAGACGTGCGCCGCACGGCGACGATACTCTTGAAAATGCTTGGTTACCGGGTGCTGGAGGCGGAGAACGGGCGAACGGCACTGGCCGTAATTGAACAACATGAAGAGATCGATCTCATGTTTACAGATGTAGTCATGCCGGGCGGCATGAAAGGTCCAGAAGTCGTTGCCAGGGCACGACAGATAAGACCCCATCTCAAGGCGTTATTGACTTCCGGGTATACACAGAGTGCCATGCAGAATGACGATATGTCTGATTCGGGTATTGAAGTGCTCAGTAAACCGTATAACAAAAACGACCTGGCCCGGAAAATCCGCAAGGTATTGGATGGCAAGTAACAGTACGGAAACAGCACTAATCAGGCAGGGCGTCTTGTTAAATCCATAGTAATCGACCATCAGCCTCTCAGCATGGAAGGGATGACTCTACAGGCATCGGCGCGAATAGTTGCGTATTAACTCCCGTTCAAACCGAGCCCGCCTGGGCGGGCGAGACTACTTCTGGCCAACGCCCAGCAGTATATCCTTCCGTGAAGAAACACTTGCACTGACGCGCCGGTTCAATAAATGCTTTTTTATTGGCACTTCGCGGCTTGTCCCCCGATAATTCATGGCCATGAATTCATCATCTCTGGAAAACGGCTGGACAGAATTGCGTTCCAGTAACCTGGACGCGGCGCTCAAAATATTTCGTGAAATGTTGCGGCAAGACCCAAACCTTGCGGAAGCCTTGCACGGTATCGGGCTGGTCGCACTCCGGACGGGTAATTACGAAATTGCCGTTTCACTTCTTGAGCGCGCGCTAAAAGGCCAACCAAGGCAGGTGGGTTGTCTTGCCGATTACAGTTATTGCCTGCGACGGGTGGGTCGGCTGGAGCCTGCGGTAGCGGCATTGAGTTCGGCGTTGGAAATTGACCCCGAGAACAGCCAACTGTGGCGGGCAAGTGGCGAACTGATGATCAGCAGAGGTGATACGGAAAACGCGGTGCAACAGCAGCATAAATCTATTGCTCTTGAACAGACAAACATCGATACCTATGCGCAACTGGGTTTGCTGGTACGTGACGGGTATTACTCGTACTCACAGCAGGAACTGGACGTCATGTCCCGCCTGGCCGAAGACAAGAGCGTGACGGAGCGTGCCAAGGCGATGCTAAAGTTTTCGCTTGGTTACCATTTCGACAGCATCGACGATCCAGACCAGGCATTCGGGTCATTTATTCAAGCCAATGCGCTCAGACTGCGAGCCGCCGTGCCGAGTGAACAATTTAATCCCAAGTTGCACGCGGAATTTGTCGACGAAATTGAGGAAACTTTTACAGCTGAATTCATCGATAAACACGTTACCGGTGCCAATGAAAGTGAATTGCCGGTGTTTATCGTCGGCATGATGCGATCCGGTACAACTTTGATTGAACAAATAATTGCCAGCCATCCTGACGCAACTGCTGCCGGCGAACTGAACCACCTTTACTCGATGGCAACGCAAGGTCTGGGCATGCTCGCCAACGGCCAGTCTTACCCTGGCGCACTGAAGATACTGCGTACTGCGGCACTCACGCCCATGGCGAACGATTATTTAGCACTATTACAGCAGCGTAATCCTGACGCAAAACGAATTACAGACAAGATGCCAACGAATTTTCAGTTTCTCGGTCTGGTTTGGATGCTGTTCCCGAATGCCCGAGTTATCCATGTTGAGCGCGACCCCATGGATACCTGTGTGTCCTGCTATTGCAATAATCTCCAGGCTGGCTGGACCTGTGATCTCGAAGATCTTGGATATTTTTACCGGAATTACAGGCGCATCATGCGAATATGGGAAGCGGTGTTACCGATACGGATATTACACGTGAAGTATGAGGATCTGGTTTCGAAACCCGACGCTGATATTCGAAGAATCATCGAATTTTGTGGATTGCCATGGCGGGATGAATGCCTGGAGTTTCACAAATCACGCGACAGTGTCAGTACGGCAAGCAAATTGCAGGTTCGAAAAGCCGTTCATGGCGGACGCGTTGCGCGTTGGAAGCGGTACGAAAAACACTTGGAACCGCTAAGATGTGCGCTTGGAGACGAAAATAATTAACGATTGCGTACTTTAATTTACCTGCAACGTAAGGCAATCATTAATATATGCCAAACGCGGCTCCTGTAGCGTATTAGTTATGGCAGACAAGCTGTTGGTGTGTCATCAGCCGCAATGGTACAAACTCTTGAATCGGTATTGCCGCGTACGTCTGTGATTTGTACCGCGTAGTCGTTGATGCCGGTGTAGTCCCCGCCAAAATTGATATTTAAAACGTATTGCGGTGTGTCTTCTCTGAAGTTGTCAACCGTAACAGCGGTGCAGCCTTGTTCAAAATCATCACGCGCACTCCCCGAACCTGAGCCAATGCCTATACGTTGATGTATATCAAAGACCTCTCTCGGTGCACCTAGAGGTGTAGCTTCTATTCTCACGGTATCAATAGCATTGTGTTCTTGTGCCACCGTGATACGTAAGGTGTTTACGGCCGTGGTGCATTCGCCGCTATCGTACATGCTGGTGTCGGTAACTCGTGTGAGTGTTAGGCCGTGTGGTGCAACACGCGTATAGGGCAATACGGTAAGGGGGTTTATATAGTTATCGGCACGAATTTGACCGTCGTTTGTGCCGAGAATAAGGCCCATATGTAAGTGCGTGGTATTGATATTAAGGCCGGTTTTCCCGACTTTGCCAAGTAGGTCGCCTACATTGAGCGTATCACCCGCCGATAAGCCCGCCGCAATCTCCGACATATGCATGTAAACGGTTTGCACGGATGTATTCCCAACCTGTGGTTCCAGGTCTGGGTGGCGGACCATTAAATAGTTCCCCTGTCGGCAAAAGCTTGGACACAATGCAGGAGTTGCGTCCCAGGCTGGATCCCAAGGCCGAATGAGGGTCACGGTGCCATCGGCAATCACACGGATATCAAATCCAACGTCTTCGTCATTGTCATTGCCGTTAATGCCATCTATATCGAGTGGGTTGTCATCGCAGGTATCCGTACCAAGATGGAGGTCGTCTTTGCCAGCGAGAAGACGGTGCCCAAACGGGTCTTGTACACAATCGGGTGTGGTCGTACCGCCGATGGGCCAACGGACTGCAATAGCAGCGCCATTGTCGACCGTGACAGTCATGCTGTTGCTGCTGCTGTTACCAGCCGCATCCCTGGCAGTTGCGCTGACGTCATGAGAGCCATTGCTCGAAGTGTTGGTATCCCAGGTGGCCGAGTAGGGCGCGGTCGTGTCGGTGCCCTGCGACACGCTACCCACGAAGAACTCGACGCTGATGACGCCGATATTGTCGCTCGCGTTGGCCTCGATGGTCACTGTGCCGTTGATGGTCGCACCATTGGTCGGCTTGGTAACATTTACGGTCGGGGGCTCGGCGTCGCCGTCACCACCGCCACCACCGCTACCATTACCACCACCACCGCCGCAGCCAGTTAAAATGGCTGTCATCAATAAAACGATAAAAGCAATTGCAGGCAGACTGAAAATATTCTGAGACTTCCCATCCATGGGTGTTTGCTCCATTTCTTAATTACTTTGTTAAGGAGTACTTTGCAGCAGATATACGTCGCGTAACAATACTCTACGCAAGTTTCAGGGAAATTCTTAGTTGAACTTCCGGATTTCCTGAACGGCGACCGATGCGGTAGCAAAGTCTAGACTTTCAGATGTCCGCATATCATTCAGCACGCGGTTGCAATGTTGGATTCGCTGGTCCCGATCTTTTAAACATTGTTCTACCGTTTCTACTACAGAACCCTTGCGATGTTTGGCGAGTGCCAAAGCGGTAAGGTCGCGTTGAATGGAATAAAGGTTGTCACGCAGACTGCCTCGGGCAATTGCCTGCCAGTGACCATCAACCGGCAGGCGGATAATTTCATCTCTGAGCCAGGTGATTTCAAGCCTGTTTTCCAACAGGTAATAAACTGTGGCAACATCCTCGACCGGCAATTTGCAGTCTTCAGCAACATCGATGATGTCCATGCCAGAGTAAAGTGGGTAAAGGGCTGCGATGCGTTTGGCCAGGAGGTCCGGGACACCCAGGTCCATGTACTGCTGCATGGTCTCGCCAAACTGCTCTACTTCAACTGGTCCCAACACATCGGTCAGGCGATTAATCAGTGTTTGCATTCCCGGCGCAAATCTTGCAACTGCATCAGCGATATTCAGTGAACAATCCGGTTGTTGTAACAACCAATGCGCCGCGTGTTTTAGTAATCGGCCGATCTGGAACATCATGGTGATCTGGATGCTGGCCGGAATCATGTTGTCAAGGGATTCAATGGCATTCCAGACAGTGCGCATGTCGTAAACTTCCCGGGCGATGGTATAAGCGCGCGATATATCCGCCGTACTGGCCCCGGTTTCTTCAAGCATACGGTGCGTGAATGTCGGCCCCATTCGGTTAACCAGACTGTTGGTAATCGCTGTTGCAATGATTTCCCGGCGCAGACGGTGTTGCGGCATTAGTTTGCTGTAACGCTTGCGCAACGGTGTGGGGAAGTAATTTTCCAATTCCATACCGAGGTAAGGATCTTCTGGAACATCTGAATCCAGCAGGCTGAAGTAGATGTCTATCTTGGTATAAGACAGCAAAACGGAAAGTTCCGGTCGCGATAAACCACGCCCTGCAGCACGACGTTCCGCCAGTTCTTCGTCGTTGGGGAGAAATTCCAAGTTCCGGTCCAGGTCAGCCACGCGCTCAAGCGCTTTAATAAGATACACATGTTCGTTCAATCGTGATGGTGCTTGGGCGACTGTTGTCGAAAGTGCCTGGGTTTGCATGTAGTTGTCTCTCAATACCAGCTCGGCAACCTCATCAGTCATGTCGGCAAGTAGTTTGTTTCTTTGTTTCTCGGTGATCTTTTTTCCTGAAGCAGCTGCAAGGTTAAGTAAAATTTTTATGTTGACTTCATGGTCTGAACAGTCAACGCCTGCCGAATTATCAATGAAATCGGTATTTACCCGGCCACCGCGCAATGCAAATTCTATGCGTCCCAGTTGTGTAAGCCCCAGGTTGCCACCTTCGCCAATGACACGGCAGCGTAATTCCGGTGCATTGATACGCACCGAGTCGTTAGAACGGTCACCGGCGTCGGCATGCGATTCGCTGGTTGCTTTTACGTATGTGCCGATACCCCCGTTCCACAACAGATCGACTGGTGCGCGCAAAATCGCCTTGATCAGTTCCTGCGGCGGCAGAGCGCCAGCCTCGATGCCCAGAGCCTCCTGCACTTCTTTGCTGATACGAATGCTCTTGGCCGATCGCGAGAATACACCGCCACCCTTGGAAATCAGATCCAGGTTGTAGTCCGCCCAGGTTGAGCGCGGTAGCTTGAACAGTCGCTTACGCTCCTGAAAACTGGATTCAGGATCCGGGAACGGGTCCAGGAAAATATGCAAGTGGTTAAAAGCTGCTTTGAGTTTTATATGTCGTGACAGCAACATGCCATTCCCGAACACGTCACCGGCCATATCACCAATACCCACTAGCGAAAAGTTTGTGGTTTGTATATCGGTGCCCAATTCGCGAAAATGGCGCTTCACCGATTCCCAGGCACCGCGAGCGGTGATACCCATTTTCTTGTGGTCGTAACCGACCGAGCCGCCCGAGGCAAAGGCATCTCCGAGCCAGAAGTTGTATTCCTTGGAAACCTCGTTGGCGATATCGGAGAACGTTGCCGTTCCTTTGTCCGCGGCGACAACCAGGTAGGTGTCGTCGTCATCGATGCGTACAACCTGCTTGGGATGCACAATGTTGCCGCCCACAATGTTATCCGTAACATCCAGCAACCCGCGAATGAATGTTTTGTAACAGTCGATACCTTCGGCAAGGACAGTTTCACGATCCCCGGACTCGGGCGGTTGTTTTACGACAAAACCACCCTTGGCACCAACCGGCACGATTAACGTGTTCTTGACCTGTTGCGCTTTCATTAGGCCCAGGATTTCCGTGCGGAAGTCTTCTCGACGGTCCGACCAGCGCAAACCGCCACGCGCTACTTTGCCACCGCGCAAGTGCACACCCTCGACACGTGGGGAGTAAACAAATATTTCATACGCAGGTTTGGGCAAGGGTAGTTCCGGTATCTTTCGTGGATCAAACTTAAACGACACGTAAGATTTAATTTTCCGATTTTTGTTGAGCTGGTAAAAATTGGTGCGTAACGTTGCACTGATCACGTTCATGAAGCCGCGCATGATGCGGTCTTCGTCCAGACTTGCCACTTCATCGAGTTTGGCACTCAATTCTTTTTCAAGAGTGCCAACCAGGGTTTTGCGATCCCTGCCGCGCAGTGGATCGAATTTGGTTTCGAACAAGTGCACCAGCATGCGTGCAATTTCAGAGTGCGCACCCAGCGTGCGTTCCATATAAGCCTGCGAAAACGGGATTCCGGTTTGTAAGAGGTACTTGCAGCAGGCGCGCAACAGAATAATCTGGCGCCAGGGCAGTTGCGCGGTCAGGCTGAGGCGATTGAATCCATCGTTTTCAACATGGCCGCGCCAAATGTGGGCAAACGATTCCTGGAATATATCCTTGACGTCTTCGGGCGTAACCTGTTCTGAACCGCTGTGTATGAGTTCGAAATCCTGAATCCAGATGATGGAACCGTCGCCCAGCCGCACCTCATAAGGGCGTTCCGAGATAACTTTAACCCCCATGTTTTCAAGCATTGGCAGCGCATTAGAAATGGGCAAGGGTTGCTCGCGGTGGAATACTTTGAAGCGCCATAGTCCTTGCGGGTTGTGGGTTGGTCGGTAGAGGCTCATGCAGAGTGAATCGTCATCCTTGAGGTTTTCCATTTCCTCAAGATCGAATGCAGCGGCTTTCGGCTTGACGTCATCACGGAACGCGGGCGGGAAGAACTTGCCGAAGTGGCGCACCATTTTGAGGCCGCGTTCCTCGCCAAACCGCGCTATGGCCGCATCCTTGAGCTCATCCTGCCAGGACCTGACCACCGCCTCGATCTTGGCCTGCAGTTTGCGCATGTTCATTTTTGGGAACTTCCAGGGTGTGGTC